>JAITDR010000179.1 GCA_031282465.1 Desulfovibrio sp. | reverse complement strand
TCCCGCGAAGGCGTGCAACGCGACCTTCTGCCCATCGTCGAGGGCAGCGTCGTCAGCACCAAGTACGGCATGGTCCGCACCGACCACATCCTGTTTATAGCCGCGGGCGCCTTCCACATCGCCAAGCCTGCGGACCTCATCCCGGAACTGCAGGGGCGTTTCCCGCTGCGGGTGGAACTCTCGGCGCTCGGCAAGGACGAATTCCTGCGCATCCTCAAGGAGCCGCACAACGCCCTCACCCTGCAGTACTCCGCCCTGATGGACACCGAAGGCATACATCTTGAATTTTCCGAGGATGCTCTTGAAGAGGTGGCTGCCTTTGCCGAAGAAACCAACCGCCGCACGGAAAACATCGGGGCGCGCCGCCTGTATACAATCATGGAAAAAATTCTCGCCGACCTTTCCTTCGACGCCCCGGAACGCAGCGGGGAAACCGTGGTCATCGACAGGGCGTCGGTGCGCGCGCGCCTGGAAGACGTGCGGGACAACGCGGATTTGAGCCGCTTTATCCTGTAATATCAGGGAACAAGCATGGAACTGAGCGCCAAATCGCGCTACGCGGCGGCAATCTTGCTGGAATTGGCAAACTGCGGGAATGACGGCCGGCTGTCGGCCTCGACCTTGGCCGGTCATCTCGGGGTGTCGGCGCAGTTTGCGGAGCAGGTTCTGAAACCGCTCAAGAAAAGCGGTCTGGTCGACAGCGTGCGCGGGGCGGCGGGGGGCTACAGTCTCGCCGGAGCCGCCGGGAAAATAACCTTGGGAAGAATCGTCCGCGTGATGGAAGGCGGGATCAATTTTACGGTCTGCCGAGGGGAAAGGGTCAACGAATGTCCGCAGGTGGACGCATGCCCGTCCTTCTATGTATGGGAGAATCTCGGCCGGGAATTGGAAAAAGCGCTGGACTCCCTCACGCTGGACGACTTGTTGAGCGACAGGTATCTCTGCCCCGGCAAGGCGCAGGACAAAGACGCGCCGCCGTCCTGAATCCGCAAGCCCGCGTCCGGCTTGGCGGTTGCCGCGCAACTCGTCAAAAGTACTATGGAAATGCCGGGTAATGCCGATGCCCGAAAATTACGGCAATGTTAATCCGGCATCGCAATAAGAGGCAGCCCGCCCGCAGGGTCGATGCCGTACTGCGCAAGCAGCTTGGTCGCCTTGTGCAGACACGCGCCCAGCAGCCTGCCGCAGAAGCGCCCGTGCATCACCCGGTCCGGATCGTCGATCAGGGCGCTGCAGGTTATCGCGCCGCCGCCGCACATCTCATCGCGGAACCAGCCGATAAGCTCATCCATGATCAGCATGCCGTCGGGATACGGACGTTCGTCGTCAAACCCCTTGCCGACATGCAGTGAAACCAGACAGGCGGCGCCCGAGATCGCGCCGCATATCTCGCCGCTGTCGCCGACGCCGTGCACCAACCCGCCCATGGCCCGCACCAGGTCGGGATTGTCCCTGCCCATACGGCGCAGGCCGCCGATCATGACAATCTGGGCGCAGTTGTAGCCCTTGCCGTACAGTTCCGAAACAAGAAGCTGCGTCTCGTTCATTCCCTGCCTTGTCGTAAGCGTAGCGTTTGCTTTTGCCGGCCTCAATATTTTCCGAAGGAGCAGGCCGGGTAGACGCACTCCGGGCATTCCAGGCACAACCCGCCGTACGCGAAGCCTCGTGCGTCGGCGGCGGTAACGCGCAGGCCGGCCAGGAGGCGCGGCACGATGATGTCGAACACGCAACCCCTGCGGTACATGACGCACCCCGGAACGCCGAGCACGGGCACTCGCCCCGCGTAGCCGAGCATGAGCATCGACCCCGGAAAAACCGGAACCCCGCGGAACACGATCTCGCTGCAGACATCGCGTAAGGCCGCCGGAGTCCTGTCGTCCGGATCCACGCTCATACCTCCGGTAACGCAGACCATGTCCGCACCCTGCTCCAGCGCTTCCCGCACGGCACCGGCCGTAAGTTTTTTCTCGTCCGGCACAACCCGCTCCAGAAAGACCTGCGAGTCCCAAGCGTGAAACTTTTTTTTCAAAACGGGGATAAAGCCGTCCGCAACCCGCCCCTCATACACTTCCCGCCCCGTGACCACCGCGGCAACACGGTGCTTTTTGAAGGGCAGGACGGCGAGCAGGGGCGAGTCCGTCTGCCGGCAACACTCTTCAGCCGCCTGCACCACCCCTTCCGGCACAGTGAGGGGAACGACCCGCGTTCCGGCAAGCAGATCGCCTTTGTCCACGGCTTGCAGGGAATGCCGCGTTGCCAGGACCACATCGGGCACGGCATTGACGCGGGCCAGAAGCTCACGCTCGACGACGAACAGACCGCGGCGCGCGGCGCGGAAATTGATACGCCCTTCCGCCGGGTCGCCGTATTCCAGTCCGGGACCGGTAAAGGCGGCGGCCAGACGGCGGGCGGCCTCGTCCTCATGTACCCCGTCGTCGTCGCCGTCCTGGATGTACAGATTTTCTTTGCCCAGGCGCAGCAGATGCTCCACGTCTTCCGGGCGAACCGTGTGCCCGCGTCTGAAGGCCGTACGCCGGACCTTGCCGGGAACGATTTCCGTAATGTCATGGGCGATAACGAGGCCTGCCGCCTCGCGTGCGGGTACACATTTCATAGCACGCCCCGCCGGCGTAGTACCGTGTAACGTATAAATTTTCGCATCAACCCCAATGAGGGGGTCCGGGGGAAATCATTTCCCCCGGCCGCCGGAGGCGTAAAACCAAGTGTTGCCCGGCAGCAGGATGTCTGCAACGGCCGCCGCCCGGCGCGCGGGCACACATTTCATAGACAGTCTCCGGGCACACGCGTCCGGCGTCCGACGCCTTACGGCATTTTCAGCATAACGACAACGAAAAAGCGGCGACGCCGGTCTTCAGAGACCGGAAAGGTCGGTGCGTCCTTGGGTCAGCCGCGCGCTGACTTCACGAAAAACGTCCTCCTGCATGAAGGCGTTGGCTTTTTCCAAGATTTCCTCGCCGCGCAGGGCAAGTTCCTGCAGGGCCGCGGCATCGTCCGCGCCGATGCAGAGCACGCCGTCTTTTTGCCCGAGCGGGCGTCCGAGCAACGCGATGTCTTCCCCCAAAAGTTCGTCCCACTGCCGCCACAGCATATTGAGCCTGCCCTGCCGCGGTCTGCCGAGGCGCGCAAACAGCGCCTCAACCGCCTCGGAAACATGACAGACTTTGCCTTCGCGCCGCGGGGAAGGTCGAACCGTCCGCCCGGCGGCCTCTTTCCCGGCATCGGCCGCAGACGCCGCGCGGGCGGGCATCAGTCGCTCCCCCGGTGTTTCAGGCTGTTGCCCATAGCCGCCAGCACGGACAAGGCCCTGGAGAAATCGAACTCGGCCAGGGCTTGGGCGGCTGTTTGCGCCGCGGACGCGTTGACGGCCTCCAGACCGGGTCTCAGTTCGTCGAACAGGGAGCGCGCGTCGGCATCGTCTTCACCCAGCAGATCCAGGAGTTCGCCGAAGCGGCCCGCGAAAGCGACGTCGAATTCGACCGGGCCGGCCTGCGACGTTCCCGGCGTCTCCGGGCTCTCTCCGGCTTTCATGAACTTGCGCAGGGTGTTGTACAACACTGCCACGTCTATGGGTTTGGAGATGTGTTCGTCCATGCCTGCATTCAGACAGTGTTCCCGTTCTTCGGCGGTGGCGTGTGCGGTCATGGCCGCGATGGGAATGCCGGCGAAGCGGGGGTCGGCCCGCAGACGCGCGGTCGTCGTAAAACCATCCATTTCCGGCATCTGCAAATCCATGAAAATCATGTCGAAATTCGTGTCGGGCGCGGCGTTGAGCAGTTCCAGCGCATGTTTTCCGTTGTCGGCCACGGTCACGGTGATGCCGGCGTCCTCCAGCAGGGCCACGGCGATCTGCTGATTGACCGGGTTGTCTTCCACCAGGAGTACCCGGCTGTTGGGGAAATAGGGGACGGCGACGACTTCGTCGGCGTGTCCCCCGGCCGCCGGAGCGCCGGGAGCTTCACCGGAGCGCAGGCCGACGGCCTTGAGCAGCGCGGCCTTGAGGTCCGAAGAAATAAGCGGTCTCCTCACCATCACGGCAATCAACTGCCTGATATGCCGTGTCAGCGTGTCCGTCACGCCGTCCGTATGGCCGAAAGGTGCTATGCACACGATGCCGGGGGCGTTTTTCAGGCGCATGTCCTCGCCGACATGCTTGATGTTGCGGCCGTGCTCCTCTTCGGCCAGGGACAGAGGGAGCAGCAGCAGCCGGCAAGGCGAAGGGCCGGGGTCCGCGCCCGCAACGGCGGCAAAGGCCCGGCCGGTGTCCGCGAAATCCGCGACGTCGCAACCGAAACCGGTGAGCATACGTTTCAGGTAGCCGCGTTGCGTTTCGGCCGGATCCACGACGATCACGCGTATACCCCGCAGGGCGCCGTTTTCCGCATCCGGCGCCTGCCCGTCGGCTTCCTCCGTTGCCAGGGGGATACGCACCGTAAAAGTGGACCCGCGCCCGAGTTCGCTTTGCATTTCAAGGCTGCCTCCGGCGAGCTCCAGTAATTTTTTGGCGAGCGCCAGCCCGAGGCCGGCCCCGCCGTAACGCCGGGTAATGGATGACTCGCCCTGGGCAAAGGCGTTGAAGATGATTTCCCGTTGCCTGTCGGAAATGCCTATGCCTGTGTCGCTGATTTCGATATGCAGCACGGTTTTTCCGCCGGCAGTCCCGTCCGTTGTGCAGGACACGCTGAACCCGCCGGTTTCGGTAAACTTGACGGCGTTGCTTATGAGGTTGAGCAATATCTGCCCCAGCCGCTTGGCATCGCCGATCAGGCGCGGCGGCACCTGCTCGTCGATGAAAAAGGCCGCGTCCAGTTTTTTATTCTCAGCTTCTCCTCCGACGATCCCGGCCAGGTTTTCAAAGATGGCCGGTACACAGAAGGGAGCGTTCTCAATCACCATATTTCCTGCTTCCAGCCTGGAAACGTCGAGTATGTCGTCCACCACCCGGAGCAGGGTCACGCCTGCGGAGTGTATTTTGGACACATAATCTTCCTGGGCTTCGTTCAGCCGGGTTTTCTGGAGGAGAAAGGCCATTCCGATGATGGCGTTGAGCGGGGTGCGGATTTCGTGGCTCATGTTGGCGATGAATTCGCTTTTGGCGCTGTTCGCCGCGTGCGCTTTTTCCAGCATCAACCTGTACTGCTCCGGAGTCGGGTTTCCGGATTTTTCGTCGTAGCCTGCCGCGCGTGCGCGTCGAGGACGAAGCGCCGAAACGGCAAGCAAACACAGTACCGATGCCGTGACAAGCGCTGCTAACATGGTGATCCTCCTCTCGTCGATGTGCTGAGTTTCAAAGAATCACTGAGCCTCAGGGCATGGGTGCCGTCAGTGTAAAGACCCAGTTGCGCCCGGCGGGGTCGTAACCCGTTCCGGCTTCCATGTATTCGGCGCCCATCAGGTTGAGGCAGCGGTTTTCGACGGCGAGCCAGCTGTGCAGAACATCTTCCGCCGTTCCGTCCATGTGCGCGATGTTCTCAGCCGCGAAAGACCATATGTAACCGGCGGCAGTCAGCCGCTGCCCCAATGTGACGCCTGTCGGGGTGATGCTGGAGAAAAAGCGTCCGGCCGTCATTGCCTCCGCGTGTCGTTGTGCGAGGGCCGAAACGGCAGGATTTTCAGCCAACGGCGGCACGGGCGCCGCGGGAGTGTCCCCGCAGCGGCGGCCCCCGGCCCGTGCGCTGTTGACCAGACTGAGCAGTCTCGCCGCCTCGGGTCGGCCGGCCGGCGACCCGGCGCTGCCGGCGACCCGGCGCGCCGGGTCCGTTGCGCCCGCGGGCGCGGCAGATCCCCGACCTGCCCCGTAGTACGGCGCATCGGCGCCCGGCCCGGCTCCATCAGGCTGTGTACCGGCCCCTTGCCCTGACGGACCCGGCATGTCCGACGGGGTATGGCCGGGAGCGATATACACAAGGGGGGTATCGTCCGGTTGCGGTCGCATGTCGCGCAAAGGGGTCACCCCCGGTCGGACGGCGCCGGCCGGCATACCGTCCGGCGGAGGACGGCGGACGCCGAAAGGACCCGGCGCCGTGGGAGGGACGAAGTCAGTGCCCGCAGGGGCGTCGCCGGGCGCGGCTTCAAGCGCGGCGGCCGGCGGCTCCGCAGACGGCGCGGTCTGCGCGTCCGGTGGAAGCGTCGGGGTACCGGAAAAAAATTTCACCGACCCTACAGGCCGGCCGGCGGCATCCGTGCTGATGCGGCCGACAGGGACGGGATCAGCCGGCTCCCGTTCTTCGGGGCGTATGCGCGCGTGTGACGGCCCGTAGGCATTTTCGTCCGCGCTTCGGTCGGGGGCAGGGGCAGGAGGGGTGTCCGGCAAAGGTACGGCAGTTCTCGCGGCCGGAGCGGCTTGGGCGGCCGGAGACGCCGGCTCGGGCGGCACAGGCGCACCCGACAGAATCACGGTCCACCTTCCGTTTTTGCCTGCCGCGCCGATGTAGCGGTAGTCTGTGCCCATAAGAGCCGGACATTGACGGGCTGCCAGAGAATTGAAGACCTGCTGCGGGGTTTTGCCCTCGGCGGTCAGGTAGACCGCGGACGCGCCGCCCGCTTCCGTTCGGACGGGGGGAGAAAGGCTCTCGATGGTTCTGCGTGCTTCGGCGCGCAGGGCTTCGGACGGCATGAGGCTCGGGGCCTCGGGCATGCCCCGGCCCGCGCATGCCTTTGTGACTCGGCGCTGCATTTCAATCAGGTAGTACAGCACGGTATGGTCGTCGGACAGGCCGGCGGCGGCGGATGCCGCCGGCGCGCAGAACGTCGCTGCACACACCACGGCGGCAACAAGCATCAATACGAACCTGAACATGCTTAACGGCCTTTTCATGCCCGCCCGCCCTGTTTGTTCACTCACAGCCGGCGCCTGCCGGCTTGCCCCCTGCACATGAGGATGGGATACCGAAAGGGTATTACAGCTTTGCCGGGCATAGATCAAGACACTCCCCGACAGGGAAGACGCAAAGCAAAAAGAATTTTTGATCAACCGCGACGCGTCGTCGTTGTTGACGAGCCCAAGTGTGACAAGTATAGCTTGTCTGCCGGTGGAATGCAAGGCAGGCGTTTTTCGGCTGCGACGCGCGGGACGGCCCGGGCGCCGCGGCGCACCAAGCAGTGTACTCCGTGGTGTTTTTTTGCCTGCGGCTCGGTGCGGTTTCCTGTGTATGCTCCGCCCGGCGTCAACAGGGCGGGTCCGCGTGAACAGGAAGCGTATCGCCGTTTTTCTTTGTCTTCTGCTTGTGTCGGCGGCTGCGCCTGTATGGTTTTTCGTGCGTTCGGCAGGGGACGGGCGGACGCGGCAGGGGGAAGCGGCTGAGCGCTATCTGCGCGCCGTGTACATTCTGCAAAGCCTGGGAGGGCCGGCAGCCGAAGAAAAGGAGGACATCCCGTCCCGCATCGTGAACTCCGACGAAAGCGAGGATCTTCTCCATCATTCGGATAAGATTCTGGTTTTGCAGCGCTCGGCCGAGGAACTCGCCGCTCTGGGGGAGATATTCCCCAAGGCCGGGTTGTTCGAGGCGTATGCCCGCATGGGTTTGGGCGAGCATGAAGCGGCGGCGCGCCTGCTCTCCCGTTATGTGGCGGAAAACGACTACCGGCCTGCATATTATGCGTTGCTTTGCGACAATCTGGCCGAGAGCGGGGATTATGTGTCCTTGCTGCTTTTCTGCCGGGAATGGAGGGAAAAGGATCCTTCCTGCAATCGGGTTCGGGCGCGTTATACGCTGGCCGCCCTGTACATGACCGGCAGTTGTGCGGACACGGCGGCACAGGCACGGGCGGAGTCGGCCTGCCTGGGCTGGGAGGCCGAAGTGTATGCGGCAGGGGCCGCACAGGCCTGCGGTGACGGCGAAGGCGCCCGCCGCATGTTGCAGAAGGCTGAGAGCGCCGGCGGCGACGCAGTACGCGTACAGAGGTTGTGGGAGCGGCTGCGCGCCGGGCATCCGCTCTGAACACGGAGCAGGATTTGCATGTCCCAGGAATTGACCCGCATCGGTGAATCTCTGCAAAGGGTCGCGGCCGACCTGAAGAAAGGCAATTTTTTAGCCGCGGCGCACGCCGTGCGCAACGGCGCGGACGCTCTTACGGGCACTCCCATGACCGGCGAGACTTACGGAGCAATCGAGAGCCTGCTGGTCAACGCCTGTGACCGTATGCAGTCCACCCCGGCGCTTGTGGACATCTTCCCCGACGGCATCCTTTATGTCCCCGGACAGGAACACAATCTTTCGGCGCTTATGGGCCGCCTGCTGCAATCCGTCGAACAACAGGGCAACAACGGCGACAACGGCAGACAGGAAAAGAATTCCTCCACGCGGGATGAATTCCTCGCCCGCGCCCGCGCCGCTCTGCAGGCCGGAAAAGAGAACGACGCCCGCAACGAGCTTGCCGTTCTGGATGAACTGTACCCGCAGGACGGCGAATTGCATCTGGAAACAGGCATATTGTTTCTGGATTTCGGGCTGACCGACGATGCCGTCGCGTATCTGGAGAAAGCCGCGGGGTTGTTGCCGGACTCAGCCCGTGTGCTGAACATTCTGGGCGTGACCTTGCGCAAGGTGCGGCGCTGCGAGGAGTCGGAAAGGTATTTTTTACGCGCCGTGCAGGCGTCGAGCGGCGACCCGCATCTTTTCTTCAATCTCGGCAGGCTGTATATTGATACGGGGCAATGGAGCAAAGCTGTGGAATGTGCTGAAAAAGCCCTGGCTCTCGATCCGGACTTTGAATCCGCAGCAAGAATGCGCGCTTTCGCCGAGCGCGGGCTTTCCCGCCGTTGACCGCCGTACCGGGCCGCCCCGGCCCGGACAGGAGACCCGTGCATGTTCAATTTTCTGTTGCCGAAAAGCGCGCCTTTTTTTGCCCTGATGCTGGAGCAGAACGATAAACTTCGCGCGTCGTCCGCCGCCCTTACCGTCATCCTCGAAAACGCCGCGGAGATGGAGCAGCGGCACCGGGAAATTTCCATTCTGGAAGCGGAAGCCGATAAAATTCACGCCCGCATTGCCAGGCACCTGTCGCGCAGTTTCATCACGCCCATAGACCGGGAAGACATCCTGCGCATCACTAAGGCGCAGGAAGAGGCCGTCGACAACCTCTTCAACACGGCAAACAGACTGTATATCTTTGAATTCCCCCAGATGCGCTTTCCCATGCTCCGGCTCGCGCACGTGTTGCAGGAGATGATTTTGCTGACGGGTTCCATGCTCAGGGGGTTGGCCGAGAAGCGGGACAGCCATGAAACGCGGGCCTTTCGCGCTCTGCGCAACGACAGTGAAATGCTCCTGAGCATGGGGCTGGTCGAGCTGCACGACCTGGATTCTCCTACTCCGGCCCGACTGCTTGAGATACTCAAGTGGATACAGGTTTATGACCGGCTGGAATCGGCCGTCGACAGGGTTGTGGAACTGGCCGAAACCATTGATGAAGCCGTGCTGAAAAATGTTTGACGTCCCGATGTTGCTTATTGCGGTGATAGCCGTCGCCCTGTTGTTCGATTTTACGAACGGGGCGCACGACTGCGCCAATGCCGTGGCCCCCGTGGTGTCCACGAGAGTTTTGTCTCCGCGCGCGGCGATTGTCATGGCGGCTTCGCTGAACCTGCTCGGGGCATTGCTTGGGGAGGAGGTGGCGCATACGCTGGGCAGCGGGGTGATACGCCCGGACATCATAGGGAGCAGCCGCATTCTGGTGCCGGGTGCCCTGACCGGGGCTGTCGTCTGGAACGCGCTGACCTGGCGCTTCGGCATTCCCTCGTCGTCGTCGCACGCCCTCATAGGCGGGCTGATGGGGTCGGCGACGGCTCTGTCCGGCCTTGAGGCCGTCAATACCGTTTCCGTTGCGCAAAAGGTATTGCTGCCTCTTGTCCTTTCTCCGTTGTCCGGGTTTGTCGCGGGCTTTATCCTGATGAGCGGGATCAACCTGTTGTTTTGTCGTGTCGTGCGCAGCCGCGCCATGCGTTTTTTCCGCAGGGCGCAGATTGTTTCCTGCGGCTGTATGGCCTTGAGTCACGGCTTGAACGACGCGCAGAAGACCATGGGGATTATCGCGCTGGCCCTTGTGGTTTTCGGGCAGGAGGAAGTCTTCCGGGTGCCGTTGTGGGTCAAGCTGGCCTGTTCGCTGACCATGGCCGCAGGCACGGCCGTGGGCGGCTGGAGCATCGTGAAGACCATGGGACAGAAAATTTTCAGGCTTGAGCCGGCGCACGGTTTTACGGCCGAGTTGTCGGCTGCGGCAGTGATCGGCGGGGCTTCCCTGCTCGGTGCGCCGGTCAGCACAACGCACACCATTACAGCGGCCATTTTCGGGGTCGGGTCTTCCATGCGCTTGTCGGCCGTGCGTTGGGGCATAGCGGGCAACCTGCTCACGGCCTGGGCGCTCACCCTGCCGGCCTCCGCCTGCGTGGGCGCATCGGCCGCGCTTCTGCTCAAATTCTTCTTAGATTGACGTGAAGCCTGCACTCGACCAAGCTGAAAAAACAGTGGACAAGCGCACAATCCGGTGATAAAAAATTACAAATCCTATCGGCTTTACTTCTTTAACGGCAAACGAGCAGGAATCACGCTATGTCGAGGCAAGCAGTATCGGCACAGGCGGAAACCAAGTGCCTGGTTATACCCTTTGTCGACCGCGGGCTGAAAAAAGCGCCGCCTCTCATCCGGCTGCAGGGTATCTGCAAGAGCTTCGGGCCGCTGGAAGTTTTGACGAATGTGGACCTGCAGGTGCAGGCCGGGGAAATTACGGCGTTGATAGGCTCCTCGGGTTGCGGGAAAAGCACCTTGCTCAATATCCTCGCCGGGCTGGATACCCAGGATCACGGGACGTATACCCTCGCGGAAAGGAGAAACCCTGAAAAAGCCGGACGGCAGCGCGTGGCCTACATGTTTCAGGAAGACAGGCTTCTTCCCTGGCGCACGGTGCAGGACAACGTCGCGTTGGGGCTGGAAGCGGCCCGCGTCGAAAAAACGGAGCGGCATTGCCGGGTATACGACATGTTGAAGCTGGTCGGGCTCGAAGAGTTTGCCGGGGCCTTTCCGTACCAGCTTTCCGGCGGCATGAGGAGCAGGGCTGCCCTGGCCCGCAGCTTGGTCGTGGAACCGGAGGTATTGCTGCTGGACGAACCTTTTTCCAAACTGGACAGCCAAACCCGCAGCCAGATGCACGCCGAACTGCTGAACATACATGCCGTGACGGGAATGACGGCGGTTTTTGTGACGCACGATGTGGAAGAAGCCGTTGTACTGGCGGATAATGTCGCGGTCTTTGCTCCCCGTCCGGGCCGCATCACGGAGATTGTCCCCGTTGAGCTCGCGCGGCCGCGCAGTCTGCTGGATAAAAGCGTCACGGAGCAGATACGCAGTTTGCGGGGAAAATTGTCTTTCAACCCATATCCTGCTCCGTCCGGCGGATGATTCCGCCCCGCGGATAAAACCCGGCTGCATGTCCCCTCCCCGGAGGGGGGTGTTATCTGTAACCGATGTCCGGCTTTGCCGGGCGTCAAGCGGAAATCTCCCCGGAGGGAGAGGGTTCGGACCATAGAGGAATCGCTGATGAAACCTTCGGCACATATCGCCCGCCGGCTGCTTTTGGCGACGCTGGTCCTTGCTGTATGGTGGGCGGCTTCAAGCCGTGTCCCGTCCTTTGTCTTGCCCGGTCCTTACGCGGTGTTGCAGGCTTTTTCGTCTTTGCTGCACACGCCGACCTTCCTGCAGGACGTGGGCGCCACACTGGCAAGGGTCGGCATCGGCTTTTTTCTTGCGGCCGCGGCAGGGACGGCTTTGGGCGTGGTGATGGGCGCAAGCAGAGCGCTGGCGGATTTTCTCGAACCCGTCGTAGCCGTGTTCAACACGGTTTCTTCAGCCATCTGGGCGGTCTTTGCCATTATATGGTTCGGCCTCTCCGATGCCAGCACGGTCATGGTGGTGTTCATGACCACCATGCCGCTTATGCTCACCAGTGTATGGAACGGCACAAAAACCGTGGACAAGCAGTATGTCGAGCTTGCAAAGAGCTTCAATATGTCCCGCCTCCAGATACTCGCGAAGATTTATGTACCCACCGTGCTGCCGTCGTTTTTCGCAGGCGCGAGGCTGGCCTTCGGCTTCGGCTGGCGCGTGTCCCTGGTGGCTGAAACCATAGGCGCATCGAGCGGCATAGGCTACCGTCTGCGCCAGGCCGCCGATCTCATTCAAAGTTCTCAAGTATTCGCATGGACCATCCTGCTCATCATGTTCATGCTGCTCATTGAAGCAGGCGTGTTGAAACCGCTTGAGAAAGCGTTGTTCCGTTGGAAGCCGTCTCCCGAATAACATTTACCGATACCGAACGGAGGAAAATGTCGTGAAAAAACTCTTGGTTGTCGTCCTGGTGCCGTTGTTCATCGCCATGACAAGCACGGCCGGCGCCGCGGACAAGGCCCGCGTCGGATACTGGACAAGCGGCGTCAGTCTCGGCTACGGCGCCGTTCTGGAAGCGGAACGCTTTTTGGAAAAACAGGGCCTTGAGGTGGAATTCACGCATTTTCCCGATGTCAACGCCCAAATCCTTGCCCTGACGTCGGATTCCATCGACTTGTCCTTCGGCACGCCGCTCGCCGGGGTGTTCAGCGCCGCCGCGCAGGGCATACCCATAAAACTGTTCGCCGTCACACAACCGGCGGATGCGAAATTTGTCGTGCCGGCGGATTCTCCCATACAGTCCTTGGCAGATTTCAAAGCGAAAAAAATCGGGTCGTCGCCGGCCGGGTCTTCCGTAGCCGTCATCGCTTCCACTATTTTGGCCCGCAACTACGGCATCACGCCTGCGGATTTCACTCTGGTCGGAGGCAACGAGTCGCGTCTCGTGCAGTTTCTGGCGCAAAATCAGGTGGACGGCAGCGCCTTGCGTTCCGTAACCGTTTTGCAGGTGCAGGATGAACTCAAGCTGCGAGTTTTGGGTGACTTTGCGGAGGAATGGAAAAAATTCGCGGGTACGGACGCCGTTCCGTATGTCGGTTCGGCGGCGATCACGGCAAAATTCATCTCCGCCCGCCCGGAGGCGGTCACCAAAATTATTTTGGGGTTGCTCGCCGCCGAACGATGGGGCGCCGCGCATCCGAATGAAGTGACGACCATCCTGCAAAAGGCAGGCCTGCCGGAAAAAGATGCCGGCGCTTTCGTCACGCAGTGGAGCAAGATGTACAAACTGGATTTCAGCCCGGCCGTCGTCGACAGCCTCAAACTGCAACATGCGGAATTTGTGAAGGCGGGCGCCGTCAAGGGCGAGCTGAACGCGGATCTCTTCGTGACCGGCCCTTTCAACGAAGCCGTGCGCCTGCAGGAGAAGCGCTGATGCAGCCGGATAACGGCGCGCCTGCCCGGAGATCCGGGCAGGCGCGGGCGGGCTTCCGCCTGTACCCGGACCATCTGGTCATCAACGTCAAGTATGCAATGGCCCGCTACGAACAGGTGTTTCAGGAATTGGGATTCACGCTTACGCCGAGAAGCGTCCACAGCTTGGGGTCCGTCAATCGGCTGGCCGTATTCGCCGAGGGTTACCTTGAACTCATCGGGCTGCCTCCCGAAGCGGCAAACCCCCGCAAAGACGTTCTGGAGAGTTATACGGGCATTGACGGTCTTGTCTTCTCCATGGGAGATTCCGATACGCTGCAGGCGCGGCTGAGCGAACAGGGCTTTGCCTTTCAGGCTGTCCAACGTTTCTCGCGGCCTGTGGAGATTGACGGCGTTCAACAGCTTGCCGAATTTGAAACGGTGCGGCTGACACCGGGGCAGTTCAGGGAGGGCCGCGTCTATTTTTGCCGGCATCTGACCCCGCAGTTGGTATGGCGCGAAGAATGGATGCGGCATCCCAACACGGCTCGAGCGCTGGGCGGGATAAGCACAGCAGCCTCCGATCCGGAAACGACGGCGAAGCGCTACGCCGCGTTGGGAGAATCGACCCTCCCTGTCTCCGTATACACTGTGCGTGAAGCCGCAGAACGCTTCGGCGTGTCGTCGTTGCCGCCGGACCGCTTTGTCGCCGTTACCGTACGCTGCGACGATCCCGGCATTGCGGCCGGGTTGGTGAAACAAAGCGGGCGCGCTTATACCCTGAGGGACGATGTCCTGCTGGTTCCCCTTGAGGAGTTGGACGCCGTTCTGGAATTTACGGGCTGATGCCGCGTTTAATGATTTCCGAAAAAATTTTTCAGGGAAGAACAAATCATGGCGGAAAACAGCGAACTTCGCTTTTTGCAGACGGATGTTGTCGTCGCCGGCGGATCGGGGGCGGGCGTGACGGCGGCGCTTGCCGCCTTCAGGGTCGGGGCGAGAGTTATACTTGTTTCCAAGGGGAAAGTGGGCAGAAGCGGCAATGTCGTCATGGCCGGCGGTTCCATGTCCATAGACGGATACAGCGCAAAAAAGATACTGGGACTTGAAGCCGACGAATCCATCACGCCGGAAGGCTGGTTCGACAGCATTGTCAAGGAAGGTTTTTATCTCAGCGATCAGCCCGTAGTAGAACAGTTCACGTCGGACGGGCCGACAATCGTCGAGGAATACGTACGGTGGGCGCAACGCGCCAAGGTGCCGTTCAAGCAGTTGAAAGACGGCAAATGGGTTTCCTCGGGCAAAAATTTCGCACTGGCCTTGAAAGAAGGCATGCGCGATGCTCCCGGCGTGGAAATTCTGGAAGACACGACGGTTCTGGATGTGCTGATGCGCGACGGACGCCCGGCGGGCATTCTCGCGCTGGACATCTACAGGGGCGAACTCTTTGTCGTTCTGGCCAAAGCCGTGGTACTCGGCACGGGTGGATACCAGCCGTTTTCCCTGAAAAACAGCGTCACGGATATGACGGGTGACGGCGTGGGCATCGGGTTCCGGGCCGGCGCGGATATTGCGGATATGGAATTTCTCCTCTCTTTCCCTACGGCCGTTGCGCCGCCCTATCTCCGGGGGAGCATCCTGCCCTATGTACTCATTGTCTACTGCGGTCTGAAAGGCGGCGTCTGGCCGCAGTTTCGCGACGCATGCGGCGACCTCATCGCCGTTCCCGAAGAGATTATGGAAAAAACCGCCTTTTACAAGGGCTTCAAACACATAAAACTCGTCTGTACCTATTATTGGGGCGAGGCGATTTTTCACGGCAGAGGGACGAAAAACGGCGGTATCTTTCTGGATTACAGCCGTTACACGCGGGAACAGCGCGAGGAGGCCGTCAAGGGCTACTTTTCCGTTCAGGGAGAATATTATGCGGCAAACCACTACAAGGGCGACGACATTTCCCGTGTGATGGACAATCTGCGCGACGGCAAAGGGATTGAAACGGGCCTCGGCTTTGAGTACAGCAGCGGCGGACTTCTCATAGACGAGCACATGCGCACCACGGTACCGGGGCTCTTCGCAGGCGGCGAAACGGGCAGCGGCACCTTCGGAGCCATGCGCGTCGGCGACGGCTTGGTGGAAATGCTTGTACAGGGTTATAAGGCAGGCGAAAGCGCCGCCGCCTTTGCCCGCGACGCGGAGCCCGGTGCTCCGGACAACGAGTCGACCCGTTGCTGTACGGAGAGGGCCTATGCGCCCCTGCGCAGGAAAACCGGCATTTCTCCGGTTCTCGTGCAGTCGCGTATCGAAAAAGCCTGCGATGCCGGCTTCGGCTTTCGCCGCACGGAGGCGGGGCTCCTCGCCGCCTTGCGGGAACTCAGGCGCATCAGGACCGAGGATATGCCGCACATGGCCGTATCAGGCGGCCCCCGCTACAATCTCGAATGGCTGACGGCCCTGCAGATGGAAAACCTGATGGTCTGCGTCGAGCACGGCGTGCTTGCAGCCCTGGAGCGCAAAGAAAGCCGCGGCAACCATATCCGCGACGACTATCCGCAGGTTGACCATGATACATGGACGGTGCGGCAAATCTTTACCCCGACTGCGGACGGCAGCGTCAATATGCGCAAAGAACCGCCGCGTGTTACAAAAGTACCGTTGCTGCGCGGAAAAGATGAAAACGTAATGCAGTTTTTTTTACGTCCGGACTTGGACTATAAACGCTATCAATGGGGTTAACGCCGTCAATGCAGTTGATATAGTACATCTGATGTTTACGTCGATATAACGACATGGATTTATGGAAAATTGCCGGAGAGCATATAATGCAGGTACAAATTTACCGCCAAGATGATGAACACGACGGCAGCGGTCACTATGATATGTTCCTTGTGCCGTATACTGATGAAGACAAAGTTACTGTCATGGATGTACTTGATTATATAAGTTTGCACTACGACGGAAGCCTTGCATACTATAAGCACAGTGTATGCGACCACGGCATTTGCGGCCGTTGCGGGCTTCGGATCAACGGCAAGGCTGCCCTGGCCTGTACAACAATCGCGGAAACGCCGCTATTGCTGCTTGAGCCGCTCCGCAAAAAAGATGTCGTCAGGGATTTGGTGACAGCGCCGTAGAGA
>JAITDR010000141.1 GCA_031282465.1 Desulfovibrio sp. | reverse complement strand
GACCGAACATCCGGGACATTGAAATGTCTATTTATATGCCTCCGGCAGCCGGGGGAAACGATTTCCCCCAAATCCCTCATTCCGTTTCCGCCGCGGCATTTTCAGGACTTTCCTCTCCGACCATACGCGCAAGTTCCGCCGGAATATCCTCCGGTGCGGCCGGGCGGCACAGAGTAAAGGTGCTGCCGTCGCGCACCTCCTTGCTGACGATGAAATGGCGTTCGGCCCGCGCGGCGAGTTGCGGCCAGTGTGTGATGAGCAGCATCTGGCGCGCGGCGGCCAGTTTTTCCAATCCGTCGGCCACGCGGTTCAGGGTCAGCCCGCCCACGCCGGCGTCTATCTCGTCGAAGATCAAGGTGGGTCGCTCCTCGGCATTTTTGCCCATCAAACTGATAACGGCCAGCAGAAAACGCGAGAGTTCGCCGCCGGATGCTATGCGGTCCAAGGGCTGGGCGGGCTGTCCCGGGTTCGGCTGCCAGAAAATGCGGGGAATATCCTCGTACAGGTCAGCACGGCCGCCGTACAGAGAATGGGTTGAAAATTCAAAGGAAACGCGCAGGTGCTCGGAAAATCCCAGTCCCTTCAATTCGTCTTCCAGGGCAACGGCCAGACGTGCCGCCGCTTCCCGACGGGCCGGGTTGAGTTCCATCAGCAAGGCCGCCAGACAGGCGCAGAGTTCCTGTTCTTCAGCTTCCAGATTTTTGCGGTCCAGTACGCAACGGTCCAGAAAATCAAGATTGTCTGCGATTTCACGCTGCAGGGTCAGGATGGAGTCCAGAGGCCGGCGCAGCTTGCGTTTAAGCTGGGCCAAGGCATAGAGGCGCGCCTCCAGGGCTTCGCCGTCTTCTTCCTGCCGGGCGTTGTGCGCCGCCCGGCGCAGAACCTTCTCCGCATCCCGGAGCGCAACGCGCGCGGAAGCCGTGTGTTCCGCCAAGGGCGCGCAGTCCGGCACGTCCGCCGCCAGAGCGTCCAGACTGCATTCCAGATCCGCCAGTCCCTGCAGCACGCCGTTCCGGTCCTCTCCCCCATTCAGGAGCGCAAGAGCCCTGCCGATGTTTTCAGCAACGGCATCCCGACGGCGCGCTGCGGCGCGGCGCTGCTCCAATTCCTCTTCTTCTCCCGGTTGCGGGGCGATCTTGTCTATTTCACCGCGCTGGTATTCCAGAAGTTCACGCTTGTCTTCCAGGGTCGCGCGCGTTTCATCCAACGCCTTCAAGCGTTCGGCGCAACGGGCCAGTTCCGCGCAGAGGCGGTCCTTTTCCGCCGTAAGCTCAGGGCGACGCATGAAGGCGTCAGGCAGGGCGGCCTGAAAGGAGGGTTGCAGCAGCTTCTGCTGCCCGTGCTGGCCGCTGTGCAGGATCAGGCGGGAGCGCAAGGCACGCATGCTCTCCTGCGTGCCGAGACGGTCATTGATGAAGATACGGCTGCGCCCGCCCGCGGCGGTCAATTCCCGGCGCAGGATATGCTCCTCGCCGTCGAGGTCGAAGACGGCTTCCACCGAGGCCTTCTCGCGGCCCGTGCGTACCAGGTCGGGTCCAAGACGTTCCCCGGTAAGGAAATTCAGGGCCTTGAGGATGAAACTTTTGCCTGCTCCGGTTTCGCCCGTGAGCACATTCATGCCCGGAGCGAATTCCAGTTCCAGATCCTCAATGAGCGCGAGATTGCGGATGCGCAGAAATTCAAGCATCGGGCACAACCACTCCGTGAATATAACCGGCGGGCGCTCTCTCCGCCCCCGCGGCACACCCCGGCGCGCTCACGCCGATATCCGGATGCGCCTCAGCGTACAAGCGGCGGGCTGCACCCCCTGCGAGCCCCTCGGGTCCGCCCCGGACAAATGCCGCATACATTCCCCGGGCGCGCGCGGCACGGTTGTTGCCGTGTGTCAGGGGCATTTTGGGGGGGATTGCATACATTCCCCAGGCGCGCGCGGCACGGTTGACCATAGGCGGCTTATTATGTGAATATATTTTTGCCCATATCATGAACAAAGCCCGGCCCGCAAGGAAGACGGGGGAAATGCCGCGTTTGAAATCCGTATTTTTCGATGCCGAGGACTACCGGCTGCTCGACATGGTCAACCGTTTTCCGGAGCGCGCCGACGTTAAACATGACGGACGAGGCTACCCGGAGTACAGCCTCTTCCACAACGCCCTGCATCCGCACGGCATCAAGGAGCTTGCCCTTTCCCAGGAAATCCGCGTGGCCCACGCCCTGGTCAGTCTGCTGGACACTCTGGAGGCGGGCCGCGCCAAAGACCGTATCAGCGCCCTGGCGGCGCTGCATACGGATGTTCTGTCCTCTTCGCGCGGTTCGTTCCGTTACAACACGGGTCGCGTGCTCATCCAAATCATGAAAAGCCTGCTCCGCGCCCGCGGCAACACCGCGGAGCAGCTTTGCCTGGCCCATGATTTCCGCAGGGCGGCGAGCGGCAGGCGCAGGATAGTGCGCAAGATGCTGCGCCGCTATTACCTGCTGGAAATGCCCGAGGAATGGAACCAGATTACCTACGACCACCATGTACACGATGTCAATACCAAGGGCCGCAAATCACCGACTCACCTGATCATGGACGCCTGGATCAAGGGCATCCGCAATCTCGATGTCATCTACTACAATTTTGTAGAGCCCGAAGCCGCGTCCGAGCTGCTTCAAGCCGCCGACATCATGGGCATCAAAGTGCGCGTGGGCGTGGAATTCCAGGCCGTGTTCCGCGACCGCCCCGTGCAGATAGTCTGGGAGCCGCGCGGGTTCAGGGACTGGCGCGAAACGGTCGAATTTTTTCGCGCGGACGGCGCCGTTCTCGCCTTGGCCGCATCAGGCCGCGAAGCTACAGCTTACCATCATCTCTATATTCTGCGTCTGCTCGACAGCTACAACAGCAGCCTGCGTTTCGCCATGGGCGCCCAATACGGGGTAGAGCCGAACGAGATATCCCGCGAGGAATTCATCGCGTTCGTGGGACAGGGGCAAAGTTCACGCACCCACCTCTCGGATATCATTTACCGCCGCATCCGCGAGGCAGTCGACGCGCAGACCGCCGCCGAAAAACCCATGCAAGGTACGGGGGAAGAATACATCCCTAAACGCCTCACTCGGCAAAAGGCCGCGGAGGAACTCAGCCCGGATGTCATCAACCGCGAGTGGCTGAATCGGGACAAAAATCCCTTGGTCCTGCCGGACGCAAGCCCGGAAAGCAAGGAGGCGTTGCCGGAAATCATGCGCCTGGCGCCCGCGGAACTGGTCGCGAAACTGACCGGCGTGCGCAGCCCGTCGCACATCATCCTGAACCTTTGCAACCTGTATGTGGAAGATGTGCTGGAGTTGCTCTACCTGTGCCGGGGCATGATCAGTCACCTTGAAATATACAATCTCAAAAATTACGCAGAAGGCAGGATGCCGGACCTTGAAGCCGTCAGCGAACTGCAGTACGCGATCAACGAAGGCAGCGCCGTGGCCCTGAAGCGACTCATCCGCAACTGCCGGAGCAGGCTCTCCGGCGACCCGGACGGGGACGCCGTCGAAACTTGTCCGAAGCGCCCCCCGGCAGGCTGCGGCGAAGACGACTCACTCCCGACGGGCGGCTGCGTAGACGGTCCGCCCCCGGCAGGCGGCGCGCAACAGACCGACCGGCTCGAACTGTTTACGGAAATACTTCGCAACATTCAGACGCTCAGAGGTTTTTACGCCGACAGACCGCTGGGGTTGCGCATAGGCAGCGATTCCACCAGCCGTTCCACGCTTTTTCTGGGCATGGGCTTCGCCTTTATGGAAACTTTGCCGACGCGCACGCGCCGGGAACTCAACGGGCACAGTTACAGGCACCGTTTTATTCCTTTTGTTCAGGATATCAAACGCATCGTGACCTACACCAAGCCGCGGCGCCGTGCCGTCGGCTTCTCTCCGACACGTCTGCTCAGTTGCCTGCCGTTTCTCGACAATCTTGACAAAGAGAAAACTTCGTCCTGGCGCGCCGACGCCAAGTCGGCCCGCTACCGGACGGACGCACGGGTCGCCGTTACCTTGGGCGGGGTCAGCCGCGACCGTCTGCGCGAGGATTGCGGCAACCGGCAAGCAGAGCACCCGCACCACCGCCTTGGTCCGACCTATCTGAACAGCGTTCTGAGCAATGCGGCCAAGGTGGTTTTCGGTTTTCTCGCGGCCGCCGTGACGTTCCGCTATACGCAGGACTGGTGGGTACTGGCCTGGTACGGGCCGGTCATCTGGTTCGCCGTCACCGGATTCCGCAATATTCTGCAGGCTATGATGGCCGGCGGAGGACTCAACCGCTCCACCCTGCTGGGATGGCACGACTACCTGAGCTGGACGAGGCTGTGCGATTCCCTGATGTATACCGGCATTTCCGTGCCGCTGCTGGAGTTTCTGGTCCGCATCTGCCTGCTCCGCGACGGCCTGGGTGTAGATGCCCTCAACAGCCCTGTGCTCCTGTACTCGACCATGAGCATGGTGAACGGACTGTATATCGCCGGGCACAACGTCTTTCGCGGATTTCCCAGGACGGCGGCCATAGGCAACCTGTTCCGCAGCGCCCTGGCTATTCCGATTTCCGTAGTGTACAACCGGATCGCCTTGGAAATATGCCTCCACCTGGGCTGGCCGGTTATCTACCTGGCTATGGGCGCAGCCGTGCTTTCCAAGCTGGCTTCGGATACCGTGGCGGCCTTGATTGAGGGCTGGGCGGACAAGGAAGAGTATCTCAAACAGCGCAGCCGGGATTATACGGACAGCTTTGCCCGCCTGTTCGACTGCTGCGAAAGACTGGAAGTACTGTTCCCTGAAGAAAATATCGCGGACGTGCTGAGCCGCCCAGGCGACCCCGCCTCTCGGGCAGGGCGTGACCCTGCCTCCGGAGTCGGACGCGAAGCCGCGGATCTGAAAAAAATCGTCATCATCAATGCCTTGGATCTTATGTATTTCTGGATGTACCAGCCGCGGGCACGCGATACACTGAAGGCCATGATGAAAGAAATGACGGAGGACGAGCGCATGACTTTCGCGGGCGCCCAACTTGTGCTGACCAGAGTGCGTGAAATCAGCCAAATGCTTGTGGACGGACTCATGGGGCTTGATTTCGCCCGACCCCTGGCCTTTTATCTCGCCCGCCGTGAACAGTATCTGGAAGACATGTCCAGGCTCACCGGAGTGAATCTGAACCCTACCTGAACCCTGACCCGAAGGAGAAGAAAATGGCCGGACTTCTGGACGAAATCAAAGCAACCCTGCTCATGGGCCCCGGACCGTCCTGCGTGTACGACGAGGTGTATGCCGCCCTTGCCAAGCCGACGATAGGTCACCTTGATCCCCTTTTCATAAGGATCATGGACGCGGTCAAGGAGGACCTTAAAACGATTATCGGGACTTCCAACCGCCTGACCATGCCTATGTCAGGCACGGGATCCTCCGGCATGGAGACCTGTTTCGTCAACCTTGTGGAACACGGCGACAAGGTGCTGGTACTGACGAACGGCGTTTTCGGCAAACGCATGGAAGACGTTGCCGGACGCCTGGGAGCGCAGGTGGATTCCCTGCAGTTCGAATGGGGAACTCCTGTTGTACCCGCTCAGGTCGCGGAAAAACTCAAAGGAGAAAAGTACTGCATCGTTGCCGTGGTCCATGCCGAAACCTCGACCGGCGTCCGCAACCCGGTGCGGGAAATCGGCGACTTGGTGCGGCCTACGGGCGCGTTGTACCTTGTGGACTGCGTGACCAGCCTGGGCGGCATTCCGGTACGCATGGACGAATGGGGCGCGGATGCCCTGTACAGCGGCACCCAAAAGTGCCTTTCCTGTCCTCCGGGTTTGGCGCCCCTGTCCTTTTCCGACCGCGCTCTTGCCAAACTCAAGACGCGTAAGAGCAAAGTACCCAACTGGTACCTGGATCTCACCATGATTATGAACTACTGGGAGGGCAACACCCGCGCCTATCACCACACGGCGCCCATCAATATGATTTACGCGTTGTACGCCGCCGTGCGCCGCTTCCTGGACGAAGGAGAGGACAAGGTGCATGCGCGGCACCGCGCCGCCCATGAGCAGCTTGTCGCCGGTCTGGATAAGCTCGGCATCCCCATGTATGTCGAGAAGGAATTCAGGCTGCCCATGCTCAATGCGGTGGGCATTCCCGAAGGCGCCGACGATGCCGG
>JAITDR010000131.1 GCA_031282465.1 Desulfovibrio sp. | reverse complement strand
CGGACTGTTGTTATATCACGAAAAATCAACGTCTGCCAAAAAGGAGTTTTCAATGGCAATGAACAACAGCGCTACCCTGCGCAGGCCCATAAGCAGGGCGGAAGTCACCAACGCCTTTCTGCGCTCGGTCTACAACTGGATGGCTCTGGGTCTGGCTCTGACGGCGGCCGTGTCCTTTGCCCTTACCTATACCGCACTGGGCAACGTTCTGTTTACCCCGCAGGGCATGTATATCGGCATAGGCAGTTGCATAGCCGAACTGGTTCTGGTTTTTTCGTTGAGTCTGGGCATACGCAAACTGTCCGGCCAAGCCGCCACCCTCATGTTTCTGGCATACAGCGCGTTGAACGGCATAAGCCTCTCTTTCATTCTGGTGGCCTATAACGTCGGCTCCGTGGTGCAGGCTTTCGTCACTACTACCTGCATGTTCGGCGTGATGAGCCTGTACGGCCTCGTGACGAAGCGGGATCTGACATCCATGGGTTCGCTGATGACCATGGGACTTATCGGGCTGATCATCGCCTCGGTGGTGAATATCTTTTTGGGATCAAGCATGCTGGAGTTCGGAATCAGCATAGTCGGCGTCATTATTTTCTTGGGCCTGACTGCCTACGACACGCAGTTCCTCCGGGAAATGGGCGAAACGGTGCCTCAGGACGATGCGACGGCCGTGCGCCGGGGCGCCATCATCGGGGCGCTCAGGCTCTATCTCGACTTCATCAACATTTTCATCATGCTGCTGCGCCTTATGGGAGACCGTCGCTGACGCGACACAGCACGTTGCGGCGTCGTCTTGCAGTCTGTAATGCGGCCGGACGTGGATACAACGCGACAAAGCGGGGGAGGGCAGCCTCCCCCTTTGTATTCGGGCCGCCGGGTTTACCGCCTGTCCCTTCCCGCCCTGCGCCCCCTGGGCGCGCTGTATTCCCTGCTTATGCGGACAAGGCGCGCGCTTTACGCACGCGGCGTGTTCGCTTCCTACCCCCCGTCCTGCCCTTGCGTATCGGTAGGCAATATAGCATTCGGCGGCAGCGGCAAGACCCCACTGGTATCCTTTCTTTTGGAACTCGCGGCAGGCCGAGGTAAAAAAGCCGTGGTCCTCAGCCGCGGCTACGGCGGTCGCAGCGCAGCCCGACCGCTCGTTGTCGGCCCGGATACGCCGCCCGCGCTCTGCGGCGACGAGCCTTTGATGCTGGCTCGCGCCCATCCGGAGGCGACGGTTATTGTTTCCCCCCGGCGGGCCGAGGCCGCGCGTACGGCGGAACGCCGCTTCGCCCCGGATATGCTGATTTTGGACGACGGGATGCAGCATCTGGCCCTGCGTCGGGATGCGGACATCGTTCTCCTGCGTCCGGCCGATCTCGCCGAAGACCGGGGCAGAGTCATTCCTTCAGGTCCGTGGCGCGAAGGACCGTCCGCCCTGAATGCCGCAACCGTGTTCGCCGTTAAAGAAGATACAGGAACGACCGGAAGCCTGCCGGCCGCATCTGCGGCCTACCTCGCCTCCCTGGGCAGGCCGGTTTTTCCTTTTCATCTTGAGCCGTTGGGGCTGCGTCCCCTGTTTCCCGACAAGGCGGGCGCGCCGCCGCCCGCGCGCGGGAAGTATGAGGAATATCGGCCGGGACCGGCCGGCGCTTGGGCGCCGCAGCCGCTGCTCGAGCGTGGAGACTATGAAGGACGCCCCTACCTGCTGTTGAGCGGCGTCGGTAACCCGGACGGCGTGGAGCGGACGGCAACCGCGCTTGTCGGACGCGGACCGGAAAGGCGTTGCGACTTCGCCGACCACCATGCCTTCACCTCCGCCGACATCGAAACGGCGTTGCGCGTCGGAAACAAGCTGCCCATCGTATGCACGCCTAAAGATGCTGTGAAGCTGGAAGCCTTTGCCGGGCTTTTTGCAGGTGTGCCCGTATGGGTTCTTGAAACGCGTCCCTGCTTTTCTACACCCCTCTTCGCCGATTTTTCCCTCGCCGACTGGTGGGAACGCATGCTTGCGTCCTGCACCCCCACTGCTGAGTAGGCACAGTCATTGTTGCGACAGCGTCCCAAACTGTTCTGCATTTTCCGGGTACATGACTTCCAGCAGGGTCAGTCCGCAGGCCGGGGCGCAGGGGGAGGGCAGGGCGCGGCGGTCGCGCGCGGCCATAATGCCGGGGATGTCTTCCGGGTTTATTTTTCCCGCGCCCACATGGATCAGCATACCGCTGAGGTTGCGTACCATCTGCTTCAGGAATCCGTTGCCCGTAAAGACGATATTCAGCACAGGCCAGTCTTCCGGGCAACGCAGGCAGGCGATTTCTCCTTTGCGGCACTGCACGGAGTACAGTTCCCGCACCGTATTGCGGGTATCCGTGCCGGAATTTTGAAAGGAAGCGAAATCGTGTCTGCCTGTAATATAGGGCAGGGCCGCGTTCAGCAGGTCCGGATCCAGAGGAGGCGACTGGGCGACGAAATTCCGTATGCGGGGGACGGGCCTATCCCGACTCGTCCAGATGCTGTAAGCGTAGCGTTTGCCCACGGCTCTTTTGCGGGCGTGAAAGGCGGCCTCGACCGGGATGCAGGAGAGAACGCGGATGTCGTGCGGCAGGCAGGCGTTCAGCGCCTTATGGATGTCGGGAGGCATTTTCGCCTCGTCCACATCCGCATGGCAGACCTGGCCTTCGGCGTGGACTCCGGCATCGGTGCGGCCCGCCCCGTGTACGCGTACAGACCTGCCTGCGATGCGCGCAAAAGCGGCTTCCAGACATGCCTGTATACTCGGAACAAATCGCGC
>JAITDR010000120.1 GCA_031282465.1 Desulfovibrio sp. | reverse complement strand
GGACCATGGCGGAACTGCCCGCCCGCCGCGAGGAGGTCGAACACGCCGTTGAAGAAGGCGTTGCCTTTACCATGCTCAGCGCCCCCCTGCGTTTCCTCGGCGATGCCGACGGCAGGCTGGAAGCCGTGGAACTGCAACGTATGCAACTCGGCGACCCGGACGCCTCCGGCCGGCGCAGCCCCGTGCCCGTCCCCGGAGACGTCTTCACCTTGAACACCGATCTGGCAATCATCGCCGTCGGCACGGGCGCCAATCCCGTCCTGACGGAATCCGTGACGGGCCTGAAGCTCAACAGGCGCGGGTATATTGAAACCGACGCGAACGGCGAAACGTCCATTCCGAATGTCTTCGCCGGCGGCGACATCGTGTCGGGAGCGGCGACGGTCATCCTGGCCATGGGAGCCGGGCTCTCGGCGGCCAAGGTCATAGCAGGCCGCCTCGGCGTGTGATATGCGGGCATTTTGAAGCAGATTTACCGTGATTTTATATGCCTCCGGCGTCGGCCTGAGCAGGCGCAAGGCCGAACATTAGAACCTTGCAATGCTGATTTATAAGCCGGCGGCCGGGGCTCTGCCCCGGACCTCGCCGGGGGAAATGATTTCCCCCGGACCCCCTCATAAGTAACCCGTTGAGATATCAATCGGGGGCAGGGGAATCATTCCCCTGCCGGGCGAATTTGAGGGGGCGGAGCCCCCGCAAAAAGAATAATTCAGTGTTTCCTAAAAATTGAACTGCATCGGGAGGTTTATCGTGCAACTGCGGGGAACAACCGTACTGGCATTGCGGCACAACGGAGAAGTCGCCGTGGCCGGTGACGGACAGGTGACCATGGGACAGGCGGTGATTATGAAACACCGCGCCAAAAAGGTGCGCCGCCTGTACAAAGGAAGCGTTCTGGCCGGATTCGCCGGTTCCACTGCCGATGCCTTTACCCTCTTTGAACGCTTTGAGGTCAAACTCGAAGAATACAACGGCAGCCTGCTGCGCGCAGCCGTCGAACTGGCCAAGGACTGGCGCAAGGACAAGTATCTGCGCCGCCTCGAAGCTATGCTCCTCACGGCCGATGCCGACAATATCCTGGTGCTTTCCGGCACAGGCGACGTCATTGAACCCGACCACGGCGTTGCCGCCATCGGCAGCGGGGGTCCCTATGCTCTGGCGGCGGCCCGCGCTCTGACGGACAGGGCGGCAACCCTGAGCGCGCGTGAAATCGCCGAAACGGCCATGAAAATTGCCGCCGAAATCTGCGTATACACCAACGATGCGCTGACCGTGGAACTGCTGCCCGACAAGGCGGAAGTGAAGGACACAGGCGAGTCGGAAGGCAAGACAGACAGCGTCTCGTAATCCGTACGTGAAGTCTGTATAATTATATAGTATTTTCGGGAGGCAAGACAGACAGATTCTCGTGACAGGTACCGCAACATTTCAACAGGAAAGAAAGAAATGACAATGACTCTGCGGTTTAAAATTCAGGCGCCGATTATCGCGCTCATCATGTTGATCGTGGGTGTCAGCGGCTATCTGTCCTATCAGCAGTCCTCAGCGGCGCTTGAGGATGCGCTTGTGGGCCGCATGCACGGTGAAGCGGCTGCCTTGGTGCGGGCCGTCGGTTCCATGACGGCCAATGTGGTTGCGGATATCGGCCGTATTGCCCAAAGAAAGGAATTTACCGAGTTTTTTCACGATGATGTGTATAACAAGGAAAACGCCGGGCAATTCAGCGCGATTCTCAAGAATATCCTGAGCGGCTATACGGATTTTGACCGCATCGCTCTGCTTGACGAGAGAGGCATTACCTTGGCCTCAACGGCGGTCGGCACTATCGGTCAGAATTTCAGCGACCGGGAGTATTTCAAGGCTGCCATGGAAGGCAAAACATTTCTTTCCCAGCCGACTTTGAGCAGAGTTTCCGGCAAAGGCGCCATGTTCGCCGCAACGCCTTTCAGGCAGGACGGCAGGATTGTCGGCGTCGTGTATTGCGCCATCCCTCTCGAGCGGTTTTTTGAAACGATGGTCAAACCCATTACCGTGGGGAAAAACGGATACGCTTTCGTATTGGCGCAAAACGGACATATCGCAATCCACAAGAACACCGGGTATTTGTTCAAGGATTTGTCGACCACGCCGTATTACAAGGAAATGATCGCCGGGGAAAAAGACTTCGGCGTCAAAGAATATATCGGAATCAGCGGAGATCTCGTCTACAACTATTACTGGAAGAATAAGGCCTCCGGACTGGTCGCGGTTATTCAGGCCGAAAGCAGCGACGTATTTTCCTCTCTCACCCAAATCCGCAACACCTCGTTCATCATCTGCTTTGTATCCGTGTTCATCGGCGCGGTGCTTCTTTTTTTCCTGCTCCGTCCCGTGCTGAACAGTTTGAAAGCCGGCAGTGAATTCGCCGAGCGCATCGCAGCCGGCGACCTTTCCGGCACGCTTTCCATCAACCGCAACGACGAACTCGGGCGCTTAGCCGGCGCTCTTCGAGCCATTCCGGCTTCGCTCAGGCAAATTATCAATGAATATCAGACTCTGGAAAAAAGAATTACCCACGGAGCATTGGATGCCGAGGCCGAGGCCGGAAAGGTCACAGGAGAATTTGCCGCCCTGGTCGAGGAGACAAATGCCGTTCTGGCCCGTTTCCACCGGATTATAGACGCTATCCCCTCCCCGCTGATCATGCTGGACCAGGATCTCAAGGCTTCGTTCCTCAATGCGGCAGCTCGCGAACTGACGGGCGACGATTATAAGGGCAAAACAGACAAAGAGCTTATGAACCGGGACGACGCCGGTTCCGCCGCCTGCGGTCTTGCGCAGGCGACTGCAAACAAACGCCCCGCCGGTTCCGAAACCCGCATCCACCCGCGCGGCAAAGATCTGGATGTGGCCTACACAATCATTCCCTTGCTGGATCATGAGGGCCGTTTGGCTTCCTGCCTGGAATTGTTCACCGACATTACCAAAATCAAAAATGCGCAGAGGCTTATGCAGGATGTGGCCGCTCAGGCTTCGGCCATATCCGGTCGCGTAGCCTCGGCTTCTCAGGAATTGTCCGCTCAGGTCGAACAAGTTTCGCGCGGTGCCGAAATCCAACGTTCCCGTGTGGAAAGCACGGCTTCGGCCATGGCGGAAATGAATTCCGCCGTACTGAAAGTGGCACACAGTGCCGGGAAGGCTTCCGAACAAAGCGAACTGACAAGGAACAGGGCAAATGAGGGAGCGGATCTGGTGAACCGGGTCGTGACCTCCATCAACTCGGTGAACAAAGTGGCGGAAGTCCTGCAGGTAAGCATGCTGGAACTGGGGAGCAAGGCCGAAAGCATAGGCGAAGTGATGAACGTCATTTCCGACATTGCGGATCAGACCAATCTTCTTGCTCTCAATGCCGCCATTGAGGCAGCGAGGGCCGGAGAAGCCGGACGCGGTTTTGCCGTCGTGGCGGACGAGGTACGTAAGCTTGCGGAAAAAACCATGAACGCCACGCGGGACGTCGGCGCCGGCATTACCGCCATTCAGCAGTCGGCCAAGACGAACATGGAGGAAGTACGGCAGGCAGTTGAGGCAATCTCCGGAGCTACGGGGCTTGCCGACACCTCCGGGCAGGCCCTGTCCGAGATCGTGGACCTGGCAACGTCCAATTCCACGCTCGTCACGTCCATCGCTGCTGCGGCAGAGGAACAAAGCGCCACGTCCGAGGAAATCAGCTCTTCCATCGAGGCGGTGAACAAAATTGTGGGAGAAACCTCCGACGGCATGATTCAGGCTGCCGCCTCCGTTCAGGAATTGTCGCGCATGGCGCAGGAACTGAGTCAAATTATCAAAGAATTACAGTAAGCAATCCCTTGGCTCCTTCGCTTACTTTGCGTATTCGCGCAGGCGATGTTTCACCAGACCGGGCTCTGCCCGGAGCTGCCCGGTTGCCTGCGCGGGAGGCGCCGTCCTCTGCCTGCCTCCTGCGCAGCGGCTGCAAAGTCAACCTCCGGCTCCGGGTAGGCGCTTTGCAGGCTTGCGGTCTCCACAAACTGAGCAGTTTCATGCTCCCGCTTGCCGAACCCCATGACGAAATTACCGTACGGCCGGCGCGCGGGCGAGCCGAAGGTTCCGTCACGACGCGTTTTATTGCGGCCTCCGGACAGCCGATTGCGGACATCGACACAGCACACAACACCCTGACCCGCGCCTGTGCCTGCTTTGCCGAACTCACGGGCTTTGCTCCCGCTCTGGACATCACGGTGCGCAAGGGGGTGCCGCAGGGCGCAGGCCTCGGCGGAGGCAGCGCCGATGCCGCCGCCCTGCTCCGCTTCCTTCGCCGCAAAGCCGCACGTGCGGGGTGCGCCGGCGCGGTCCGCGAGGAAGCGGCCTTTATCCGCGTTGCGGCGCAGACAGGCTCGGACGTCCCTTTCTTTCTGCGCAATGTGCCCGCGCGCGTTTCCGGTGTCGGGGATATCGTCGAAGCCGCTCCCAACCCCTTTCCCTCCTTGTTTCTGCTGCTGCTCTGCCCCGATCTGCGCATATCCACCGCCTGGGCCTTCCGCGAGCTGGACCGCAGGAGAAGCATTGAGGTTTTGCCCGCAGCGGCATGTGAACGACTGCCTGAGGAAACGCCCCCGCATTGCGTGCAAGACTGCGCCGACCCGCAACACAGGGCCGACCCGCAACACAGGGCCGACCTGCATCACAGCGCCGCCGCGCCCGGTCCGTCGACGCATTCCGCCGAGCCCGAATCTCCATACATCAACGATTTTGAGGACATCGTCTTTGCGCGTTACCCCGAACTCGGCGAGTTCCGTGCCGCCCTGGAATCCCTCGGCGCGGTGCAGGCACGCATGAGCGGCACGGGCGCCGCGCTCTTCGGCCTTTTCCGCACAAAAAAAAGCGCCGCAGCCGCCGCACGGACACTTGCCGGCAGCGGCTGCAGCGTGTATATGCAGCAACTGCCCCGCTTGGGGCAATCTCCCCCTCGGGGGCAAACACGTCGCAGGGGTGTAGCCAAGCGGTAAGGCAACGGGTTTTGGTCCCGTCATTCGAGGGTTCGAATCCTTCCACCCCTGCCAAAGCCTCCCCGCTCCGGATACGTTTCCGGGCAGGGAACAAGGTGACGCGCCGCCGCTCAACCGCAACAGCGCCCTGCCCGATGCAAACGAGGTGCCGCGCAACCGCCGGAACGGCGCGTATCCCCTCAACCGGCCAAGCGGCTCGTATCCCGTTCAAATGCCGAAGCGAACCGTGTATCGTCAAACAATCGAACTGACCCGTAAGCCGAAACCATGACGCTCTCCCGCCATCACGACATATCTGCCGCCGATTTTTTCGGTCGGAGCACGCCGGAGGAACTGACGGAAAATTTCGGCAGTCCTCTCTATGTATACAATGAAAACATCCTCCGGGCGCGGTGCCGGACGCTGAAAGCGCTGTCCGCCGACCCCGGCTTCAAGGTCTGCTACTCCACCAAGGCCAACGGCAACCCGCATCTGTTGCGCATCATCCGCGAGGAAGGGCTGGCCGCCGACGCCATGAGTCCGGGAGAGCTTGCCGTCCTGCGCCGCGCTGGCTTTCCGCGCAAGGACATCTGCTATGTCTGCAACAACGTCTCCTGCGAGGAACTGGCCCTAGCCTGCCGGGAAGCCGACCACGTCAGCGTGGATTCCGTCTCGCAGATAGAGAGTTACGGGCAGGTAAACCCCGGCGGGGAAATCATGATCCGTGTCAACCCCGGCATCGGCGCGGGGCACCACGACAAGGTGATTACCGCGGGCAAAAATACGAAATTCGGCATTGTTACCGACGACTTCGACGCCGCGCGCGACGTCCTGCGCAAATACCGCCTCACGCTGATCGGGATCAACCAGCATGTCGGCTCCCTGTTCATGGACCCCAAGCCCTACCTGGATGCCGCCGCATGGCTGCTGAGGACTGCGGAACGCTTTCCGGGCATCAGGCTGATAGACTTCGGCGGGGGCTTCGGCATTCCCTATCGCAGGCATGAGGGAGAAAAAGCTCTGGATATGCGCGCGTTCGGCGAAAAGTTCGACGCGTTGCTCGGCGCGTTTCGCGCCCGCTCGGGTTACGCGGGCAAATTTTTGATCGAGCCGGGGCGTTATGTGACGGCGGAGTGCTCCGTGCTCCTCGGACGTGTGCATGCGGTCAAAAACAACGGCCCCGTGCGCTATGTGGGTACGGACATCGGCTTTAACGTGCTTGTCCGCCCCGTGATGTACGATGCCTTCCATGAAGTCGTCGTGTACGGCAGATCGGGCGGCAACGCGATTGCGCCCGACCCGGAACGGTCCGTCGGGGGATCCGGCTCCCCGGCGGTATACGCGCAGGAGCGTCCGCTCATGACGCAGACCGTTGTCGGCAACATCTGCGAAACCGGCGACATTGCGGCCAGGGATCGGGAACTGCCTGAAGCCGCCGTCGGCGACATTATCGGCGTCCTCGACGCAGGCGCCTACGGGCAAGCCATGAGTTCCAACTACAACCAGCGCCTGCGCCCGGCTGAAGTACTCATTGCCGCCGACGGAAGCACTAGGCTTATCCGTCGCCGCGACACCGTGGAAGACCTGCTTGCGGTCTACCCGGAGTGATGCGCTTGACCGGAGTTCCTCACCCCGATTTTCTGCTGCCCAACTATCGTTTTGATCTCCCCGCAGAGCGCATAGCCCAGACGCCGGCGGTCCGGCGATCCGATGCGCGCCTCATGGTGCTGGATCGCCGGCGTGACGCGCTCATCGAAGGCCGTTTTTCCGATCTTGCGGAGCATCTGCCGGAAAACTGTCTGCTTGTCGCCAATAATTCCAAGGTGGTTCCGGCGCGTCTTTTCGGGCGCAGACCCGGTGGCGGCGCTCTGGAAATGCTCTTGCTCACGCCGCAGCCGTTGCTTGTCGACGGCACGGCATCGTCGCTTTCCGGAGTATATTCGGCTGAAGCGGAAGTTCTCATGCGCCCCGCAGCGAAACTGCGTCCCGGCGACACCTGTATCTTCGCCCCGGAACTTGAAGCCGAGTTGCTGGAGCGCGGGCCGGTGGGCCGATGCCGGGTCAGGCTGCACTGGCGCGGCGTTTTGGCGAAACTGTTGGAACGCCTGGGTTGCCTGCCGTTGCCTCCGTATATCCGCCGCCCCCGGCCGGGGATGCAGGACGAGGACGCGGGCGGCATCTACCCGGCGCAGGACATGGACGACCTCAGCCCGGTTCAGCCGGGAGGGCGCGACTCCAAGCTCACGGCTGTCAACCTCACCCCCGCGTCTGGCAATCCCTCACCCGCGTCTGCCGATCCCTCGCCTGCGTCTATCAAGCCCGCGCCCGCGTCTGTCGGCCTCACTCCCTCTTCCATGGAACATTGCGCCGCCGGGCGAGTGCTCGTTTCCGGCGACGCGTTGCGGCGTATGGATGAGGAACGCTACCAGACTGTTTACGCGAGGCGGGACAAGGCAGGATCCGTTGCCGCTCCTACGGCGGGACTGCATTTTACGATCGAACTGCGCGAACAGTTGCGGGCTTCGGGCCGGGAATGGGCGGAACTTACCCTGTATGTCGGTTACGGCACCTTCAGTCCTGTCCGTTGCCGGGATATCCGTGAGCATGCGATGCACCCGGAACATGCGGAAGTTCCCGCCGAAACGGCGGCCGCCCTGCAGGCGGCCGCAACGGCCGACAGACCGATCATCGCCGTCGGCACCACATCCGCCCGCGTGCTGGAAGCTGTATTCGCGGCACAAAATCCCGCGACGGCCGGCCGGCTGTCGCCCGGCAACTCACCCGCCCGGCAAAGCCCGGCGACGTACCGCAGGGAGCACGACGAACGGTTGCGCGCGAAACGGCAGGCCGTCTTCAAACCTTTTGCCGGGGACGTGAACATTTTTCTCCATCCCGGCAAACATATTCATGTCGTGGACGGGCTGATCACCAATTTTCATTTGCCCGAATCGACGCTTCTGCTGCTGGTATCGGCCATGGCCGGGCGTGAACGCATCCTTGCGGCATACAGGGAGGCCCTTGCCCGCGGCTTTAATTTTTTTTCCTACGGCGATGCCATGCTGATTCTGTGAAGCCGATTAAGGAAATTCCGATATAGCAAAATTTTTTCTTGCTCAAGTCCACAGTGTGCCCGGCAGCGATTATAATTTTGATTCTTTCGAATTTCTTGTGGGAAGGATTTGCTCCGGACGACCTTTTTTCGTCAATTGACAACACTGTACGGATACCCTTGTTCAGCGAGAAACAGTTGTCTTTTTGCCGCGAATCCCTCTTCCACAGTGTCGGACGTGACCAATGTATAGAACCAGGCGCGATTTTCTCCGGGTTTGGGCCGCAGTATGCGCCCGAGCCGCTGCGCTTCCTCCTGCCGTGAACCGAACGTGCCGCTCGTTTCTATCGCCACGTTCGCGTCAGGTAAATCTATGGCGTAATTGGCGACTTTCGACACAATGATGACCGGGAACTCGCCGTCCCTGAACCGCCGATACAGGTCGTCCCGCGCGCTGTTTTTCGTTTTCCCCGTGATCAGCGGCGCGTTGAGCAGTTCCGCTATCTCTGTGAGCTGGCTGATATACAGGCCGATAACCAGAATGTGCCGCCCGGCGTGTTCTTTCAACAGTCTCTGCAATGCCGGGAGTTTGTTCGGATTTTCAGCGGCTATGCGGAATTTCCCGCGCTTGTCGGCAACGGCGTAGTCCATGCGCGCGCTCTGCGCAAGCGGCACGCGCAGTTCAAAACACTCGGCTTTAGCGATCCAGCCGCTCTTTTCAAGAACCTTCCACGGGACATCGCACCGCTTCGGACCGATCAGCGTAAACACGTCATTTTGCAATCCGTCCTCGCGTATCAGCGTCGCCGTAAGCCCGAGCCTCCTCCTGGACTGCAATTCCGCCGTCATACGAAACACCGGCGCGGGCAGAGTGTGAACCTCGTCGTACACGATCAACCCCCATTCGCGGCTGTTGATCAATTCGCGGTGCTTTTCGGACGCCGCAAGGATTTGGTAGGTTGAGATTGTGATGGGCCTGATTTCCTTTTTGTCGCCGCTGTACTCTCCGATTTGGCCGCGGCTGAGTGTGGTTTTGTCGAGCAATTCGGCAATCCATTGTCGCGCGGCGGTAATCGCGGTGGTGAGTACAAGCGTTTCCGTTTGCAGTTTTGCCATTATCGCCATGCCGACCATAGTCTTGCCCGCGCCGCACGGCAGCACAACGACGCCGTGGCCGCCGTGCGCCTCGCCGTTCGCGTGGAACAACTCCGCCGCTTCCGATTGATAGGGGCGAAGCGCGAACGGCTGCCCGGACAGCGCGATACTCACCAGATCAAAGGCGAGGGGCGCGGCTTTGCGATACCCGGCCAAGTCTTCGGCGGGGTATTCCGCAAGTATCAAAGCTTGCTTGATATGCCCGCGGTATGCCGCATCCGCTTCAAAAGAAACCGCGTCAAGCCGCTTGATGAGGTATTTGGCGACCGCCTTGGTGTTTGCAAGCTCGGCGGCGACATACATGTCGTCACAACGAAGAATAAACCTGCCGTCTTCAATCAGCAGCTTCACGCGACCATAACGCTTGCCCCAGTCCAGTATGCGGCTGACCACAATCTTGGGCGGTTCGTATTTGGAGAAGCGCCGAAGTTCCTCTATGACCCGCTCCGGCGACAATCCCGCCGATGCCGCGTTCCACAGCGACAACTGCGTCAGTTTGTATGTGTGAATGTACTCGGGACTCTTCACCATTTCGGCAAATCCCAGTAATACGTCGCGCGCTTCCTCATATAACGGGTGATCAGTTTCAAGCAGTATTGTCAAATCTCCCTGGACTATAATGCATCCTGATTGCTTTGCCTCAGAGGACATCCCTGCAGAACCTCTTATTTTTCTCAATAATTTTCTTGATTTCTTTCGTCGTATTACCGTCAACAACAACAGCGGCGAGGATTTTCTCTTTGATAAATCCGCTCATTCTCCTGTAGTGAATCACTTCTTCAAGCAACGCGGCTTCGTCGCATTCAAGTATAGTTACCTGTCTAAGTCGGATGCGGCCTGCTTGTTTCTCCCAATCGTCCAGAGCGCGGACGACATTTTCCGGCATCGTCCTGTCCGAAGCGAACAGATAGTTACGCAAGTCGGCGATACTTACGCCGCTGTCGACGGCGCGAACTATCGTTCCAAAATCAAGCTTGTAAATCGCGGCTTCGTCGGTTGTCGACACTTTGGTGAACAGCTTTTCGAAGTATATTTCATGCTTAAGCCTGTCCTCGCTGTCGGGAACAACAATCGTGTAATCAGGCAGCACCGTAAACCCGCCTTTGATTTTCGTTTTGGGCGCGGCCGGCGCAACATACAGGTCGGACGAACCCAGCACATAAGCGCCGAGCGGGTTTATTCTGAATGCGATTGGAATCCGCCGTCCTCTGTCGCCGTAATCGTCCGAATTCTCTCCCCAGGCGATGTCCAGAATCCCGAGCGCACCGAAAAACGACAGAATGATGTGGATCAGCGGATGTTCGTATTCCTCCCACTCAGCTGCATAACCGTAGGAACCGTTTCCGGTTCCGACAACATGGCTTTCGCTTTTTCTTGCGAATGTGTAGTTGTCGATACGCAAAAATCGCTCAAATTCATGTGTGTATACGGGTTGCCCAATCGGACAATATTTCAGTTCTTCGACGAGATTTTGCCGCGCCTCAAACGTGTGATGCCCCCGCTTTGCTTTAATACCCGTCATTATCGAAATTTCGTCAAAGTTTTTGCTCTTTATATACGCGTCGAACAGCTTTTTCACAAGCTGCTCATGCGGCAGGCTGAGGAAGGAAACCGCTTTTCCTCCGGGAACGCATCCTCCTTCCGTGACTGCGAGTAATCCGCTGATCGTGCAAAGCACAGTCAAGGGGAACGTCACCAACAAACCCTGTGTTGTTCTGATATCCTCAGGCTTCACGTTTATGTCGGCCGTGTATTCCTCATAACCACAGAAATTCCACAATTTCAATGCGGACGATTTGCTGAAACTTCCACTTTTCGTAACGCTCACTTTGTTCGAATTGCAAAATCTGACAATGGTTCCGAATTCAGATAACCTGTTTTCACGCGTCAAAAACACAAGTGTGTCTGAACCCTTTGTGTACACGCGTTCCATCTCACCGACGGCATCGTATAAATCACCGAGAAACAGCAGATTATCCTTACTTTTGGGGAAAAGCAGCCACAGCTTTGAATTTTTTTCGGCATACCTTTCCTTGAATCTGTCCAGTCCGTTTCTTGTGTATAGATAATAGAATCCTTCCCGCCTCCCGGCGATGGCGAATTCCTCGGCGACCTCATCAGCGTAACGCACAGGCTCGGAGCCGTCCCCCCAGACGTGCAGCGAGATGATTCTGCGCTCGGCATCGTTCAAGCCGGCCCACAGTTGCTCAAATCTGTTCGGAGCGCAGTAATATGCGGCCAAAATGGAAATAACTTTGTCTTTAGTGGAGTTTTTCGCGGCGTTGTACACGTTTTCGCCTGCGGCTAAGGCCAGATGCCGAAGCGAGCCCAGACTCTCTTTGTTGCCGAGCTGCAGATCATTCAGAAACTCCGCGACCTGTTTGACTGTCATGCTCCGATCCTTTCAGGTAAAAATGTTCGCGCCACGGCGTCTATCTACCTTGTCCGGGACATGCGAGGCAAGCCCTGCGCGGAGGTCGTGCCGCGCCTCGTCGCCTGCGCGGGTCCGCCCCGGCGGCGCCGAGATACCGGGCCGGCACAGAAAAATTTCGTAAGCGTACAATAAACCCCACCTTGTCGAGGCGGAATTTATTGTACGCTTACGAAATTCGGCCCGTCGGTGCGGGACGTCAGCCCAGCGAACCTTGCAGAACTTCCGAAAGGTCGCGTTTTTCAGGGCGAACTACGCAGTTGGCGATATTGGCCGCCTTGGCCGCTTTTTCCGCGTAATGCTCAATCTCGGCAGCGGAAAGCGTTTCCCGTTTACCCAAAAGGCCGTCCAGCAGGCGCTCAAAGTCGTCAACGGTTTTCAAACGCATGCAGGCGAGGATTTTCGCAATGCGTTCCCGCTTCGTGCGCTCGATAAAGGCCAGAAATCGCGCCAGCAAAAGTCCGTTCGCCCTGCCGTGGTCTATGTTCTTGTAATAGGTGAGCGAATAGCCCAAGGCATGCACGGCCGTCGTGCCCGTGTTGGCTATCACCATCCCGGCAAGGGTCGATGCCGTGAGCAGCTTCCGACGCGCCTCGTCGTCGGGATCACTCAAGCCCGGCGCGGCAATGCAGGACGCAATCAACGCAATGCTCTGCTCGGCAAGGGCATCGCTTACAGACGAGGCCCGCACGGAAAGCATCCCTTCCACGGCGTGGGAAAGCGCATCGACGGCCGTGTTTACGGTCACGCTTTGCGACAGGCCGCGCATGTAGGCCGCATCCAGAAAGGCAACGCGCGGGAACAGCAACGGTGTGGCAACGGAAGTCTTGCTTTCCGCGGCATCGTTGGTCAGGATCGCGTACTGCGTTACCTCCGAGCCGGTACCGGCCGTGGTCGGAACGGCGGCCACGGGCAAGGCGCGCGCATAGGACGCGGAGAAAATCTCGGCCGGCGGCACCGGCTTCTCCTGCGCCGCCAGCAAAGCCACGGCCTTGCCCGCGTCCATGGGCGAGCCGCCGCCGATGGCCAGCACAAAGTCGCAACCGTTGGACACGGCTTCGGATGCTCCCTCATACGCGCAGGCGATGGTGGGATTGCTCATCACCTTGTCGTAAACGCAATAGGCCTGACCGTTGACGGCCAGAGCTTTCACCGCATCATCCAACGAACCGTTGGCCTTGGCCGAATACGTTCCGGTCACGATCAGTGCCTTTGTCCCCAACTGCTTGAGCGCCGCGCCGTGCTCCGCAAGACAGCGTTCGCCGCTGAATATCCGCGTCGGCATGAAGTATTGGAATTTCATGAGTCGTACCTCTTCTCTACCCTCGGAACTGCTTGTTTGTCCTTTAGATGAATTGTTTGTCCACCAGAGAAAGCACTTCGTCCATGGTGCGCATCGCTTCGGCGAGCTGTTCCGCGGTGATGATCAGCGGGGGCGCGACAAGGACCATGTTCTCATGGCTGTAGGTCATAAAGCCTCGCGCTGCGAGTTCGCCGACAATGCCTTTCATCACGCCTCCGGGATCTTTGCCGTAGGACACCAAGGGCTCTTTGGTCGTTTTGCTCTTGACCAGTTCCAGCGCGGAAAACAGCCCTATGCAGCGCACGTCGCCCACACAGGGATGCTTTTTCTTCAGGGAAGCCAGGATCGCGGCCAGTTCCGCCCCGCGCGCCCTGACATTGCCCAAAATATCGTGTTCCTTGTAATACGTTACGCAGGCGATGCCTGCGGCGCACGCCAGGGGATGGCCGCTGTACGTCAGACCGCAGGACAGAAAATTGTCGTCGAAATGCGCCGCAACGGCTTTGGACACGGCGACGCCTCCGAGCTGCACGTAACCGCAGGTAACGCCTTTCGCGAACACCACCATGTCCGGCTTGATGCCGTAGTGCTCAAAAGCGAACATGGTTCCCGTCCTGCCGAAACCGGCCATGACCTCGTCGCAGATCAGCATGATGCCGAACTCGTCGCAGATAGCGCGCACTCCCGCCAGATAGCCTTCGGGCGGTACAATGACGCCGTTGGACCCGGTGACGGTTTCCAGCACTACGGCCGCGACGGCATCGGGATTTTCGTAAACCACCTGCTCGCGCAGCTTGTCCACATAATAGCGGGAGGCTTCCTGTTCCGAAACGAAGGTGAGTTTTTCCCGATAAATATACGGGTCGAAAAATTTCACGAATCCCGGGATACCTGGTTCCAGCGGGTAACGACGCGGCTCGCCGGTCAGGTTGCCTGCGCCGAAGCTGGAGCCGTGGTAGCTGCGGTAGCGGGAAAAGACCTTGTGTCTGCCGGTGAACATTTTCGCCATCTTGACGGCGTTTTCGTTGGCATCGGCGCCGGCGTTGGTGAAAAATATCTTGCCGAAATTATCGGGCAACAGTTCGACCAGCATCCGGGCCAGTTCGCCGCGCGCCTCATTGCCGTATGACGGCGCGATATAACAACAAATCTCGGCCTGCGCCCTGATTGCGTCGATAATCGCCCGGTTCCCGTGACCCAGGTTCATGTTCACGAGCTGGCTCGACATGTCCGTGTACCGCTTGCCCGAAGGATCCCACAGATAAATGCCGTCCGCCCTGTCGACGACTATGGGATTGAGCCCGCGCTGTTTCGACCATGATTGCAGGTTGTAGGCCGTGTGCGCGGCCTTGATGGATGCTTCCGACATTATCGTCTCCTCCTGTGTGGGAAAAAATGCGCAACTGCGCAGGTCCGGCAGACTGCCCCATCGCCGCGGAATTTTCAAGCCGTTGTTGCACCCGCCGTTGCACCCGTCGCCGGACCCGTCGATGCGGCCTCGCCGACCCCGGCGGGAAAACGCGGTCGCAGCGACTGTTCCAAGGCGCGGGCCACGCGCATGACGAGCATATCCTCATACTTGGCGGCAACAATCGCAAGCCCGACGGGCAATCCGTCCGCGCCGAAACCGCAGGGCAGGGACGCCGCCGGCTGTTGAGTCATGTTGAAGGGATAGGTGTAGGGCGTCCAGTGAACCCAGTTGCCGTTCGGGTCGCCGTCAGGACGGTTGCGCCCGGCCGCAAAGGCCGTGAGCGGCAGGGACGGGGTGAGCAGAACATCGTATTTCTCATGAAAGGCGGCCATACGCTCCGAGAGCGCCGCCCGCACCGCCGAGGCCTTTATGTAGGCGACTGCGGAAACTTTCGTACCTTCACGGGCAACGGCAAGCAGACCGGGATCCATGTTCCCGCGCCGCGCTGACGGAATACCGTCCAGAATCGAGGCCGCCCCCGCAAACCACAAAGTATTGAAAGCCTCCATCGGGTCGGCAAAAGCGGGATCGGCCTCTTCCACGCAGGCGCCCAAGCCGGCCGCCGCCGCCGCCGCTCTGTCGACAGCCGCAAGCACGTCGGGCGCGGGCGAGGCGTAGCCCAAGGTTCGGCTATAGGCTATCCTCAGGCCCTTGAGCGGCAGGCCGAGCGCCGCCCGCCAGTCGACGGGAAAATCGCCGCCGCGGTAAAAGTCGCGCGGGTCGTCGCGGGCGACGGTATTCAGAAAGAGGGCGGTATCGTCAACCGTACGCGTCAGCGTCCCCAAGTGGGACAAGGTGGTCATGGCACTGGGCGGCCACTGCGGTATACGGCCGAAACTCGGCTTCATTCCGAACACGCCGCAAAAGCCCGCCGGGATGCGTATGGAGCCGCCCGCATCGGATCCCTGGTGCAGGACGCCCATGTTGAGGGCGGCGGCAACGGCAGCGCCGCCGGATGAGCCGCCGGAGGTGCGTTCCGGGTTCCAGGGGTTGCGGGTAATGCCGTATACGGGGCTGTCCGTCACGCCTTTCCAGCCGAATTCCGGGGTCGTAGTTTTGCCGAGCAATACCGCGCCCGCCTCGCGCATGCGTTGCGCGAACGGGGCGTCCACAGCGGGATTGCGCTCCGGATCAACGGTAAGGGAACCTTTGCGCGTCGGCATTCCCGCAGCGTAGGTCAGGTCCTTGATGGACGAAGGGATGCCGTCCGCAGGGCCGAGCGGGAGCCCGGCCGCGAATCGGGCTTCGGACTTGCGCGCGGCCTCCAGAGCGCCGGATTCGTCGACAAAACAATAGGCATTGACCTCGGCGTTGAACCCGGCAATGCGCTTCAGGGCCGCCTCAGCGGCCTCCACAGGGGAAAGTTTGCGGGAACGGAACAGTTCCCCCAGTTCCAAGGCGGTCATCTCGCCCGGATCCGTCTTGTCGGTCATAGGTGTCCTCATTTCTTTCATACCGCCAGATAGCGGTCCCGAACGTTGTTACGGTCACGGGCGAAGTCTTCAGCGCTTCCGGAGTATACGATGCGTCCTTCCTCAAGCACATAGTGCCTGTCCGCCAGTTTTTCGCAGATGAGCAGATTCTGCTCGACGAGCAGCACGGCTATCCCCGTCTGCCTGACGGCGACGAGCACCTTGACGATGTCGTCCACAATAACCGGAGCCAGTCCTTCCGTCGGCTCGTCGAGAAGGAGCATTTTCGGGTTGGTCAGGAGCCCGCGGGCTATGGACAGCATCTGCTGTTCGCCGCCGGAGAGTGCCCCGCCGCTGTTGTTGCGCCGCTCGTAAAGCACGGGGAAAAGCCCGTAGATTTTTTTCAGCGTCCAGTCGCCGGGACGCGCGGCAATGGCGAGGTTTTCCTCAACGCTCAGCATACTGAAAATACCGCGGTGCTCCGGCACCAATGAGATGCCCGCCCGGGCCGTCTCGTAAATTTCCAGCCCGACAAGTTCCCGTCCCTCAAAGGTCACGGAACCGGATGCGGGACGGAGCACACCGACAATGGAGCGCAACGTGGTGGTCTTGCCGGCGCCGTTGCGCCCCAGCAGGCTGACCAGTTCCCCCCGGCCGACGGTAAGCGACACCCCTTCAAGAATACGGCTTTTCCCGTAATAGGCATGAACGTCTGTGAGTGTCAGCATCAGGCGGATTCTCCCGGACAGGCTTCACATGTGCGGGACGGACGAGAGAACGGCATCAGGCGACTTCGCCCAGGTAAGCTTCGCGGACGCGCGGGTCGGCGCGGACTTCTTCGGGTTTGCCTTCAACCAGGACGCCGCCCCGGCTCATGACCGTAATCGTGTCGCTGACGGCCATGACGATGCCCATGTTGTGCTCGATCAGCATAACGCTGTATTCTTTGCCGAGGTCGGCGATAAGATCCGTCATCATCGGGATGTCGTTCACACCCATGCCGGCTGTGGGCTCGTCCAGCAGCAGAAGCTCGGGTTTGCCGCACAGGGCCATGCCGACTTCCAGAAGACGCTGATGCCCGTGCGAGAGGTCGCCTGCGGCAACGGCGGCTTTGCGGACCATACCCAGACGTTCCATGATGCTGTCGGCAAATTCGACATGCTCCTTGCGCGCGTTGACGGAACGCCAGAAAACGAGGGCGCCGTTGCCGTCGCGGCCCTGCGACGCCAGCCGCAGGTTTTCGCGCACCGTGAGATTCTGGAACAAGCTGGTAATCTGGAAAGAGCGGGCCATGCCCGACGCCGCCCTGGCATGGGCCGGCCTGTCGGTGATTTCCTCGCCCTTGAAAAGGATGCGCCCGCCCGTAGGCCGCCTGCCGCCCGTCAGACAGTGGAACAAGGAGGTTTTGCCCGCGCCGTTGGGGCCGATCACGGAATGCACCGTTCTGCGCTTCACCCGCAGGTTGACTTTGTCCACCGCTCTGAAGCCTCCGTATGACAGGCTCAGGTTCTCGGTTGTGAGGATATGCCGATCATTCATCGCATGACTCCTTATGCGGATTGCGCATCCCGCATTATTCCATCGGTTGTGCCGTCGAACCGTCGTTGTTCGGGATGCCGTCCGGCGCATGGGGCGTCCCGCCGCCGCGGAAGCGCCGCATGAGGCTTTCCACGCCGCCCCATAGACCTCCGGGCAGGTACAGCACGATGAGAATCAGCGCCCCGCCCGTCAAAATCAGCCAGCGCGGCCAAATTTCGGCCAGAATGTCCGAAATGATTACCCACGAACCGGCGCCGAGCAGGGAGCCGAGAAGGGAGCCTGTGCCGCCTATGACGGTCATAATCACGATGTTCTCGGACATGGAAAGCTGAATGTTCTCCAGAGGGGCGAAGTTCAGCAACATGGCGTACAAGGCCCCGGCCGGCGCCGTTACGGCGCCGGAAAGGGCAAACGCCGTGATTTTGAAGTTTCTCGTGTCGTAACCCAGCGCTCCGGCGCGGGCCTCGTTTTCGCGCACGGCGATCAGCGTGCTTCCGAAAGGGGAGGCTATGACCTTCCGGACGGCGATGAAAATCAGGAAAAAGAGCACGGCCGTAAACACATAATAGGCCGTCGCGTCGCTCAAGTCGGCCAGAGTAACGCCGAACAGCGTCAGCGGCGGCCGCGGAACGTCCAGAAGGCCGTTGTCGCCGCCCGTCCAGTCGGACAGGGTGTAGGCGATAAAGTACGCCGTCTGGTTGAAGGCCAGGGTCATCATCACAAAATAGATGCCGGTACGCCGAATGGCCAGCGCGCCGACCAAGGCCGCCAGTATTGCCCCGGCGACGGCGGCCGTCAGCAGCGCCGGCAACAGGCCGAACCCGCCGTGCATCATGACCAGAGAGGAAAGGTAGGCGCCGGAACCGAAAAAAATCGCCTGCCCGAAGGACAGCAGACCTCCGTAGCCGAGCAGCAGGTTGCAGGCCAGCGTCGCCATCGCGAAAATCAGAATCTCCGTCGCCATGGTGCGGGAAGGCAGCACAACCGGCATCAGCACCAGCAGCGCGGCGACAACGGCTGTGGGTCCGCCGGGCAGCCCGGAACACAGGGAAACGAACGCGTCCCGGCGTCGCCCGGAATGGCCCGGTGACTTCAGCACCGGACGCGGTTCACCGGTTGCGTTCACCCTCAGGCCCTCCCGAACAGGCCGTAAGGCCTGAGTAAAATAACCGCGGCCATGGTCCCGTAAATCATCAGACTCGCGCCTTCCGGCCAGATCGTGCTCATCAGGCTCTGCACCAGCCCGACCAGCAAACCTCCGAGCAGCGCCCCCGTAAACGAGCCCATACCGCCGATGACCACCACCACAAAGGCGACGCCCAGAACCTCCGGTCCCATGAAGGGGTGTATGCCCCGTATCGGGGCGGAAAGTATTCCGGCCAGCCCGGCCAAGCCCACGCCCAAGGCAAACGTCCGGGCAAAGAGACGGTGGATGTTCGTGCCGAGCAGGGCAACCATTTCCGTGCTTTCACTCCCGGCTCTCACCAGCCCGCCGAAGCGCGTCCGTTCAAGCAGGTACCAGAGCGCGAAACCGATGAGCGCGGTAAAAGCTATCAGGAACAACCGGTAGGTCGGGTAGGCGAAATTCCACAACGTCACGATGCCCTGCAGACCGTCGGGTACCGGGATGCTCTTGCCTATCGGACCCCATATCATGATTGTCGTTTCCTGCAGAATCAGCGCGATGCCCACGGTGACGAGAATGTGGAAGGTGTGGGGCAGGCGGTAGATGCGCCGGATGAGCGTCACTTCCGCCGCCCAGGCCAGCAAGGCGACAACAGGCGGACCCGCGAGCAGCGAAATCCAGAAACTGCCCGTCAGTTCCGTCAGCGACCAGCACAGGTAGCCGCCGAGCATGAAAAAGGCGCCGTGCGCGAAGTTCACGAAATTCAACAGGCCGAAGATTATGGTCAGGCCCGCCGAAATGAGAAAATAGATCATGCCCAGCCCCAGACCGTTGAGAACCTGAAAAAGGTACAGCATTCCGCGCCGCCTCGCCGTGTGCAGACCCTGCGGGTCAGCTCATTTTGCAGAGGATTTGGTCGCCCTCCGGAAAGGATTTTCCGGAGCTGACTACCGTCGCCAGATCGTCGCGGTCTTTCATCGCGGCTTTCCCTTTGCCCCGCAGTAGATAGTAATCTTTGATCACCTGGTGATCTTGAGCACGGACCATTTCCGGGCCTGTCGGGCCGTCGTATTGCATGCCTTCCATGGCCTTGATCACGGCGGCGCCGTCCGTCGTCCCTGCTTCGGCCACGGCATCAAAAATGATTTTCGTGATAATGTAATCGCCGGCCAGCGGATAATTCGGATTGATGCCGTAAACTTCGCGTGTGCGCTTGACCAGGGCGTTGTTCACGGGCGCGTCGACCTGGTGCCAATACTGCGCGCCGAGGTAGACGCCTTCCAGAAGGTCGGGCCCCAGAGACTGGAACCAGTCGAGTCCCTGCGTCCAGGCCAGAAGTATGGTCATTTTGCTTTTCATGCCGAAGTTGGCCGCCTGGCGCAGACAGCTCGCGCCGTTGCCGCCGAAACCCAAAATCAGCAGCACGTCCGGATTCGCCGCCGCAGCATTGGTCAGGTAGCCGGAATATTCCTGTTCCTGGGTCGAGTGGTAGCTGTTGCCGACGTGTTCGATGCCCAGTTCCGCGAACAGATTTTTTGAGGCCGTCAGCAGGGCTTCGCCGAACACATACTGCGGCGTGATGGAATACCAGCGTTTGGCCTTGGGGTTGGACTCAAAGAGCGGGCGGACGGTCTGCTGTATGGCGCCGTATGTGGGAACGGTCCAGCGGAAGGTCGCCTTGTTGCATTCCGAGGCGGTAATTTCATCCGCGCCTGCCGGGGTCATAAAGACGCCGCCGACCTTGTTGATTTCCTTGCCCACGGCCAGCGCTGTTGAGGACAGGGTACAGCCGCCGAACAAGCGGGCGTTCTGCTGCTGCACGGCCTCCTGTACCTTGCGCACGGTGCGTCCGGGGTTGCCTTCGGTGTCGATGGTGACGTAGCGGGGCTTTTCTCCGAGCAGCAGACCGTAATCGTCAACCGCGAGCTTTGAGCCTTTTTCGGCGAACTCCCCGTAGCTTGCGTATGCCCCGGACATGGACTTCAAGCCGTAAAACGTCACCGGTTCCGCGGCAAGGCTGTGCCTCAACAGCGGAGGGGTCATCATCAGCGATGTCGCGGCAAGGCCGGTTTTCAGAAAAGTCCGTCTGTTCATGCAATACCTCCCGATAAGGAAACGGTTGTTGTGTATATGCGGAAATTTTGCGGGCCGCCGTCCCTCCGCGCCGTTGTGTACGGCGATGGTGACATACGCTCTGAGCAATTTTCGGGCCATCGCCGCATCCGCAGCTTTATTGCCGCACAGCACGAGGATCCGGCTGACGTATACCGGTTCCCCGGGGAACCCTGCGGCGTATTTTTTTACAAAAATGCCGGTCTTTTCGGCCGGGAATACTACCGTTCGGTATTTTTACCGCCGGAATCTTCCAAACGGACTTTTTTTTGGAAATCGGAGAGCGACCGGCGCGACACGGCGCGGCGCGCGCCTTGTCACTGCGGGAGCGAACTGTTATGCTCCGGCGCATTCGGGATGCCGATACCTATGATCTGTAACTCTTTGGATGTCATCACGCTTTTTTATCCTCTGGAGTCGCCCATGCCCGGCGAATATCCGCCTCTTCCCGTATTTTTCAATGTCGCCGGCCCCTGTATTCCCGGCCGGCACTATATGATCCCGGCGCTTGGGCGGTGTCCGGAAGCCCGTTCTCTGGCTGTAGAGGGGCACTATTTTGTCGTCCGTTCAGCGCGGCAATCCGGAAAAACGACGCTCCTTCAGAGCCTTGTGCGAGAGATTAACGAGCAAAGACGGTTCTACGCGTTGTTCTGCTCTCTGGAAACCCTGCAGGGCATAGAGGATCTTGAGGAAGGAATGCAAGGTGTGCTGGACGCCGTCATCCAGGCTCTGCGCTGGTCGGGAGCGGAACCGTTGCGCAACGCCTTGGATACGTTCGCCGCGCCGGGACCGACCGTTGTCGTTGCTCAGGCACTGATGAGTTTGTGCGCTGCGCTCGACAAGCCGCTTATTCTTTTTTTCGACGAGACAGACTGTCTTGCCGGCCAAACTCTTTTGAGCTTTCTTCGCCAACTGCGCAACGGCTACATCAATCGTGCAGCGATTCCGTTCCCGTGGTCTGTTGCGCTCACGGGCATGCGCGACATCCGCGATTTCAAAGCGCAGGTAAGGCAGCCGGGCGAGACGCCCGGATCAGTCAGCCCCTTCAATATCATTACGGATACCCTGACGTTGCACGATTTCACGCAGGAACAGACGGCGGAGCTTTATGCACAGCATACGGCAGCCACAGGCCAGATCTTCGAGCCGGATGCCGCGGCACGCGCGTATTACTGGACAGAAGGGCAACCCCGGCTGGTCAACGCCCTTGCCCGGCAGGTAGTGGAAAAGGATCTCGCGCGCGACTACAGCAAGGCCGTATCCGCCTCTTGCATTGATTCCGCGGCGGAAACCCTTCTGCAGCGCCGTGACACGCACATTGACTCGCTTATGGAGCACCTGAAGGAACCGCGCGTGCGTAAGGTGATTGAGCCGGTACTCTGCGGGGGTTATTATGAAGTCGACCCGCTTGCCGACGACACACAATTCTGCCTGGATATCGGCCTGCTGAAATTTGACAAACATTGCGGCCTGCGTCCGTCAAACCCCATGTACCGCGATATCATGGTGCGTGTACTCAATTTCGGCACGCAGTTTTCCCTGCCGTCGAATCTGGAGCACCGTTGGATGGATGGAAAGACCCTTGATATGACGGCGCTGCTCAAAGAATTTCAGCGGTTCTGGCGGGAAAATTCCGAATTTTGGATTGAACGATACGACTACAAGGAAGCAGCCCCGCATCTTATATTGCAGGCATTCCTGCAGCGCGTTACGAACGGAGGCGCACAGATAGAACGTGAATACGCTTTGGGCCTCGGGCGGGTGGATGTATGCGTGAAATACGCCGGGAACGCTTATCCCGTGGAAATTAAACTCGCCCGCGCCGGAGCGCGGGAGCAGGGAGCGGCCCAGTTGCAAAGGTATATGGCCCGTTGCGGCGCCCGCGACGGCTGGCTGGTGATTTTCGACCGCGATCCCGTGAAAGCGTGGGTTGACGACCTGTCTTGGGAAACGGACGCCTTGCCGGACGGCGGCACCCTTCATATCGTCCGCTGTTGACGGCCGCGTATACACTAAACCGCCCTTGGGAGCCTGTCGTGAACATGTTTCGCTTTGTCGTTTCGCTGGTGTTTGTCGTCTTGTTGCCGATGTCCGCCGCTTTTGCCGAAAGCGCCGCAGTAAGCAAGGCGGAGTGGGCGACGTTGATGAAAAATCCCGAATTCCGCGATGCAGAACGGCGCCTCGGCAACGCCTATAAAGCGGCGCTGGCCGCGCGTTCGGAGGCGGACCGCAAAGCCTTGCGCGATGCGCAACGGCAATGGAACGCGCAAAGGGAAAAAGCCGCTTTCAAACAATTCGGCAAGGGTACGCCGCGCTATGTGCGTTTTTTTATCGATGAAGCCGGTGCGCGTGCCGCTGAACTGCAACAAACGCAACCGGCAAACCCCGCCCCCGCCGTTTCCCCCAAGGCGGGTGCGGCCAACGCCCCGGCGCGTCCTCCCGCCTCCGTCAAATCCGATGTTTCGCCGGGCGCCCTTACAGCGCGTACGGCTGACGCCCCGGCGCGTCCTCCCGCCTCCGTCAAATCCGACGTTTCGCCGGGCGCCGCCGGTGACGGAAAAGGCGGTTTTACCATGAAAAGCAGCAGGCAGTATGCCGGCTTGTCTCTGGAGCTGTCGGTATCCTATCCGCAGGGGCTGAGCGAGGCGACGGACGCCGCGGTGCAGCGCACGGCGCAGGCCGTATTCGACGAAACCGTAGCTTCCTATGAAAAAGCGGCAGCGGAACACGCCGCCGAATCGTCCGGCAATACCCCGACGTCGCCCGGATGGGAAAGCACGACCGGCTATGCGCTGTTTCAACCCTCGGCGCGCTATGCCTCCGTTCTCTTTGAAACTTATGAGTTCACCGGCGGCGCGCACCCGAATCATTTGCTCACGGCGAGAACCTACGATCTGCCCACAGGCAGGGAATTGACGATGAACGACCTGTTTCCCCAAAAGGTTCCCGTAGAAGCCCTTGCCCAACGCATCGCCGACGATGTGCAGCAGCAGAAAAAGGCACGGAATGCCGTCGCCGGCGACGAAAAGAACAACGTGGACCTGAGTATGGACAGAATTCTGCTCACGCCCGCCGGAATGCGCGTCGTCTATGCACCGTATGAAATGGGCAGCTATGCGGAAGGCCGGTATAGCGTGGATATCCCGAAACCGGATTTGCTGAAGCTCGGGGCCGACCCGGCGCTGTGGCGCTGACCGGCGCCGGCCGAAGTATCGCGCGCCCGCCGCCCGCTTGACCTGGATACGGGCCTTCGGCATACTTGGTGCGGCGGTCCGGCGCGATGAAGACTGTATGCGTCGCTGTTGAGGTTAGCCGTACTTTCGGCAGGGAGCAATGAGTATGTATTCGTTACTGGAAGATTTCTCACTGCGCGCCGTTCTTGAAACATTGCCGAACGCCGTATTTTTGAAAAATACCGACCTCCGCTATGTCTTTGTCAATAAAGCCTATGAAGTGATGTTCGGAATCAAGAAAGAAGATATAATCGGCAAGACGGTACTTGATCTAGAATATCTTCCGCCTGATGACCGATTTTTTTATCAGCAGGAAGACCTTGAAATGCTGAATAATGCAAAAATCAGCCATCACATCGTAAAATATAATTTTTCGGATGGAAAAGTACACATCTGCCATTATTGGATAAGCGGTTTTGTTCAGGACAACGGCGTGCGCGGGCTGCTGGGGGTCATCGTTGATGTCGACCAGGAACGCAAAGTAATCGCCATGCTCCAGAAAAAAATCCATACCGTCGTTTTACAAAAAAGGCAGATTGAAGAGGAAAGCACTATTGATTTCCTGACCGGTCTGCATACCCGTAAACTGTTTGACGACGCGTTGTTCAGGTATGCCGCTTCGGGCGACAGGCGCTTTTCTTGTATTATGTTTGATATAGACCATTTCAAGGCTGTCAACGACACCTTCGGGCACCCGGCGGGCGACGTTGTTCTCAAAGAGGTCGCGCAGGTTCTTCAGGAGTGTTCGCGGAACGGCGATATCGTATGCCGCTACGGCGGGGA
>JAITDR010000045.1 GCA_031282465.1 Desulfovibrio sp. | reverse complement strand
GAGCCCAGCAGACCGGAGGCCAGCACCGCCACCTTGGCCGGTCCCCCCTTGCTGTGTCCGGCCAGAGCCATGGCCATATCGTTGAAAAAGAGGCCCATTCCGGATTTGCTCATGATTGCTCCGAACAGGATGAACAGAAAAATGTAGCTCGCGGCCACACTGACGGAGGTTCCGTAAATGCCTTCGGTGTTGGCGAAAAAATGGTTGGAAAGCTGCATCCAGGTGTAGCCGCGGTGTCCGAAAAGGCCGGGCAGATCGCGCCCGAAAAGTCCGTAGGTGATAAAAATCAGGCTGAGAACGGGCAGGGCGATGCCGGCCGAGCGCCGCGTGGCTTCAAGCACCAGCAACACCAGCAACGTGGCGACGATCAGGTCGGGGACGTTGGGGTTGCCCGCACGCTCCACCACGCCGAGGTAGTCCATGCCGATATAGAGCGGCACGGCCGTCGAGGCGGCGACCAGTACCCAGTCGAACAGTGAGGGTTTTGTATAGTCGCTCCTGCTGCTGAACGGATACATGAGAAAGCCGAGAATCAGCATCATGGCGACATGCAGGGAGCGATGTTCAAGAATCACAGGGGTGCCGATGAAGGCGGTGATGAAATGGTACAGGCTTACCGCGATGCAGAGAAAGGTAAAGAGTCGGGTGAACAGGGGATTTTTCGGCTTGCGGACATGCGTTTCCCGGTCCAGTTCCTCAATAAGATGCTGCTGCTCCTCACTGAGTTGTCCGTGCATGGCGCTTTCTATAGCCGCATCGGAAATTTCCTCAATTTCCTCTTCGGCAGTCACCCGCTTCGGGTCGAGGCCGTCTTTCGCGACTTTGTCCATCCTCTTCTCCTTTCTCAATCACCGGACGCATGCGGATGTGCCGGGGCCGTCTGTATGGGCGGCAATAAGCTTGTCTTTGCTTTCTCCATTACCAGACGCATTCGGGCGTGCCGGGGCAGGTCTGCGCCGCGGGCGACAAGTTTGTCGTCAATCCGTATATCGCGCGTTGCCGTGTGCGAATTGAGCCAGTCCAGTTCGTCGAAGGGCCTGTCGATTTCTTCCATGTGAATCAGGCCGTCCCGCACATAGCAGACGCGCCCGGCGTTCTCGGGAATACCGGCCCCGAAGGCGGGGAAGGTGACGGCGTCAAGCACAAGGCGGCCCTGCTCGTCCACATGGTAATATTCGTTCCAGGGAATCTGTTCCTGGGAATGTATCCAGCCGAAAAAAAGTCGGCTGTTCACTTCGGCAGGGACCTCGACGTACAGTTTGCCGCTTTGCCGTTCGTAGATGCGCAGCATGAATCCGCCTGCAGCGCATGGTGCAGGCGGAACGAACGTAAGGCAGAGCGCAACCGGGAGCGTGGACCGAACGACCTGACGCAATATACGGCAGATCACGACCGGGAGCGTAAGCCGAACAATTCGGCGCGACGCACGGCCGGCCGCAAGCAGGAGCGCGACGCAGGCGGCCTGGAACGATGCAAGGCGGGTACGGAGCGTCGCCCGGAGTCGACCCGCCTTTTTGAAAAAGGCCGTGCGGCCTTTTGCCGGCATCGCTTACTTGAGCAGCCCTTTGTCGGTATAATACTTCACCGCGCCGCTATGCAGAGGAACGGAGGTTCCGATTATGCCGCGCAGGGCTGTTTCCGGCCTGATGTTGGCCCTTGCCGTGGAATGCGCGGCATGGATTGCTTCCATACCTTTGGGGGAATAAATATTGTCCAGCAGGTCATAGACCACGTCGTCGGGCAGCTTGATGTCCACGAGCATGATGTTCATGACGGCGGCCGTGGAGGTGTCCTTTTCGGCTCCGTAGATGTCGGCCGGTATGGTGGCCTTGATGTAGAAGGGATACTTGGCGATGAGTTTGTCCAATGCCTCGCCTTCCACCGGCACGAAGGCGATTTTCTTGGTCGTGCCCAGTTCGCGTATGGTGGCGTTGCCGAGGCCGGAGGTAACGAAGGCGGCGTCGCAGAGGCCGTTTTTCATCTGGTCTATGGCTTCGCCGTAGTTGAGGTAGTCCACACGGCAATCCTTATAGCTCATGCCGTGTGCCTCAAACATCATCCTGGCGTTGAGTTCCACGCCCGAGTTCGGCGCGCCCACTCCGACACGTTTGCCTTTGAGGTCGGCAAAGGTCTTGATGCCTGAGTCGGCTGTGGTCACGATCTGACAGAAGTTGGGCCAAAGTCCCATCATGGCGCGCAACTTGACGGCAGGCTCTTTACCCGCGTAAGCGCCGAAGGCCTCGACCGCCTGAATGACCGAATCGGCCATGGCGATGGCCATTTCACCTTGGCCCGTCAGCAGGGCGTTGATGTTTTCCGCTGTCGCGCCTGTAGCCGTCGCGGACGTCCGGTAGCCTATGCTGCCCAGGAAGGTGGAAAAAGCCCCGCCTATGGGGAAATATATGCCGCTGGTCGGGCCGGTGAGTACGGTGATGAAATAGTCGCCGCGCTTGATCGCGGGCCGTGCCGCGTCTGCCGGGGTGCCTGCTGCGAGGCACAGGAGCGCGGCCGCGAGGCACAGGAGGCGCAATGTTTTCATGAGCTCTTTCTCCTTGTAGGGTAATTTTATGCTCCATAACAATAATTGCGCGCAACGTCCATACCCGGCGTACAATGCCGTTGACCAAGGGCCTAATGAATCTCGCCGTATGCGGCGTCCGTACCCGCGCGGACTCTGCGTCCTGTGCCCGGCTCCGGCGTATCCGCCGCGGCAGGCAGGCGTCGGTAGCTGTGAGTGTCGCGTGCCTGTTCAGCCCTGCGGGAAAGAGGTGCGCAGGCGTTCCAGACGCGTTTTTGCGGCCTGCGGGTCCAGGCCGAGGGCGTGCGCGGCGGCCTCCAGATTTTCCTCGGCATCCGGGGGGCGAAAGTACCAGGGAGTGATGTCTTCCCGCGACCATTCCGCGTAAGCCGCGGCGAGCAGCAACGCTTCGGGCGCGGG
>JAITDR010000025.1 GCA_031282465.1 Desulfovibrio sp. | reverse complement strand
GTTCCAGGAGAGCCCTGCCTGGGCCGATTCCAGGATGAGGAACTCGAACTGGCCCCTGTCGTCGCGGCAGGGGACGCCCCATTCCTCATCGTGGTAACGGACCATCAGGTCCGAACCTGAGGCCCATGCGCAACGTGTTGTTTCCATTAGGAATTTCCCTGGTTGTTTTCGGAGTGTCCGGTCATACGTAAAAAGTCCGCTTCGGCGAGTATCGTGACCCCCGCCGCCTCGGCCTTGGCCAGTTTGGAGCCGGGGTTATCGCCGGCCACAAGATAGTCCAGCCTGCCGGATACGCTCCCGACAAGCGTCGCGCCGGCTTCTTCGGCCAGTCGCGATGCTTCGCGCCTGCCGAGGGACGACAGGGTGCCGGTAAAGAGCAGGGTTTTTCCCGCCAGCGGGGAGGAGCCGGCAGGTTGTGCGTCCGTATTCCGCGCGTCCACGTCCGGCTGCGTTCCGTCCGGCAGCGTTCCGTCCGGGGACGCGGGTGAATGGACCGCAACGGACGGGGGTGTTGCTTCAGCGGGGCACAGGCCGGCTTCTTTCAGGGCGCGCAGCAGTTCCCTGTTGCCCGGCGAGGCAAAAAAATCCCGTATGGACGCGGCTGCTTCCGGCCCCACATCCCGCACCCGGCGCAGGTCATCCGCTTCGGCCGTTTCCAGAGCTTCCAGGGAGCTGAATTCCCGCGCAAGGGCTTTGGCTGTCTGCTCGCCTATGTGGCGGATGCCGAGGGCGGCCAGCAGGCGCGGCAGCGTTGTTTTTTTGCGGGCTTCGTCCAGCGCCTTAAGTACTCTTGCCGCCGCTTTTTTGCCCATGCGCTCCAGGCCGATCAAATCCTTTTCTTCCAGGCGGAAGAGCGCGGCAGGGTTGTTGACCAGCCCGGCATCCAGCAGTCTCTCGACCAGTTTGTCGCCCAAGCCCTGCACGTCAAGCCCCGCTTTGGAGACAAAATGCCGGACGGCCTCGCGCCGCACGGCCGGGCAGGCGCGGTTGACGCAGCGTCGCGCCGCTTCCCCCGCTTCGCGGACAACCTGTCCGCCGCACGAGGGGCAGCGGTCGGGAAAGACAAAGGCCTGTTCTTCGCCGGTACGCAGTTCCGGCAGGGCCGCGACGATTTCCGGGATCACGTCGCCGGCGCGCCGCACGAGTACGGTATCGCCTATGCGCAGGTCGCCGGCGCGTATCTCGTCCTCATTATGCAGGGTGGCGCGCCGCACCACCACTCCGCCCACGTTGACCGGCGCGAGTTGCGCAACCGGGGTCAGCACGCCCGTGCGTCCCACCTGGATGAGGATGTCTTCCAGTTTGGTGCGGGCCTGTGCGGCCTCGAACTTGAAGGCCACGGCAAAGCGGGGAGCGCGGGCGGTAAACCCGAGTTTCTCCTGCAACGCCAAGCTGTTGACCTTGGCAACGGCGCCGTCCAATTCAAAGGGGAAGGAGTCGCGTTCCCTGACCAGGGCATCGTACCAGTGTTCGACCGCCTCCAAAGAAGGACAGAGGGCCGCGCCGGGCGCGGCGGCGAAGCCGAAATCCCGAAGCCCGAGCATGATTTCCTGTTGCGTGGTCCAGGGGGGACCTTCTGTCCATTCCGTTTTGCCGATGCCGTAAGCGATGAAGCGCAGGGGTCTGCGCGCCGCCTCGGCGGAATCAAGCTGCCGTACCGATCCGGCCGCCGCGTTGCGGGGATTGGCGAAGGTTCTGCCCCCGGCTTCCTGTTGCCTGAGGTTCAACGCCGCGAAATCCTTTTTATTCATCAGCACCTCGCCCCTGACCTCCAGCAGGGAGAGACGGGGCGGGCAGGACGCCAGACGCAGGGGAACGGAACGCACGGTACGCATGTTTTCAGTGACTTCCTCGCCGGTTTGGCCGTCGCCGCGCGTCAGCGCGCAGACGAGGAACCCGTTTTCATAAATCAATTCCATGGCCAGACCGTCGAGTTTCGGCTCCATCCAGAAGGCCATGTCGCGTTCGTCCGCGCCCGGCAGCAGGCGCAGCATTTTGCGCACGAATTCGCGCCCCTCGGCCATGCTGAAGACGTTGTCCAGGCTGTACATGGGCTGGGAATGGGCGCGGGTCGACAGGGAATCAAGCACGGCGCCGCCGACGCGCATGGTGGGCGAGGCGGGGTCTTTCAATTCCGGGTAGGCTTCTTCCAGGGCGAGCAGTTCGCGGAACAGGCCGTCATACTCGGCATCGGCGATGACCGGGTCGTCGAGTACATGGTAGAGCCGTCCGTGGTATTCCAGCAAGTCGCGCAATTCGGCGGAGCGCGCGCGCACTTCGTTCGGCGCGTGGGTCTGGTGTGTGTCCGTCACCGCGTGTTTTCTCCGAGAGGGCGTTGAATCGGGGTACGTGTGCCGTCTTGACACGGCCTGAATAAAGGATGACAAAGGAATTGCGGGATGGGCAATCCTCCTGTTCGATCTGAGTTTTTGCCCCGGACGGAAGCTCACTCCATCCGGGGCAGTTTATTGTTTACCGCATGAAGTATGAAACGGTTCACGATTGCTGCCGTTATCACCCGCATGAATCACCTGTAGGACGCTGAGGAGAGAATGCTCAATCGGTGACACCTCCTTTGTCCGAGACTCGGAGGATTCGCCCGGAGAGATGTCTATCCCAAGCCTGCGCCGTCGTCAAACCCGTAAGGCCGGGTCACGGGGGTTCCTGACTTGGGTGGAGGGCGAAGCGGTGTTGCGCGACCTCGCACGGCCGGAGTGGCGGGGGAAGGCGAAAAACGGCGGATGACCGGCGGAATCTTGATGCCGCGACCCGTCAGCTCCTCAACATCAAGGCGGACCGCCCGGCAAGCCGTGTGCCGGAGCTTATCAGGCGCATGGGCTCAACCTCCGCCTGGGCCGCAATCATGAGGTCGAAAGAAGATGTTTTCAGACCGGACCCGGACAGCGCGGACAACGCGCCGACATGTTCGCCGCGCAAGGGCAGATCTATGAAACCGCTCTGAACGGCGGCCTCGCGCAGTTCGTTCAAATCGCCCCGCAGTTTCCCGGT
>JAITDR010000021.1 GCA_031282465.1 Desulfovibrio sp. | reverse complement strand
GAAAGCAGGAAATACGCACCACGTGCCGGCTCGGGGAGACCCGAGGCGTATTGCACCCTGCGACGGCAAAGTTAAAGTTTTTCCGCGAGATACTGCAAAGCAAACGCCGCGGCGGTCTGCTCGGCTTTTTTGACGCCGGCGCCTGCGGCTGTGAAGCTTGTGCCGTCGGGCAGCGTCAGACGGACGGTAAACATTTTTTGATGTTCAGGGCCCGCGCTGTCTACCAGCGTATATACGGGGCGCTCCCGAAAAATTTTCTGCGTCGCTTCCTGCAGGCGGCTTTTGCAATCCTTCATCCCTTTGCGCGTTGCGTTTCCTTCTCCGCGTCCGGCAAAAAGTGCCTGCACGGCCTGCCGTGCCGCCGCGTAGCCCCCGTCAAGAAACACCGCCCCCAAGAGCGCCTCCAAGGCATCGCTCAACAGCGAATCCCTGTCCCGGCCGCCCTGCGCTTCCTCACCCCTGCCCAGCAACAGGTACCTGTCGAGACCGATGCGGCGCGCTGCGGCGGCCAGGCTTTCCTGATTCACCAGGCGGGATCGGGCAGCCGTCAGTTCCCCCTCTCTGGCGTCCGGTCTGCCGTTGTACAACTCTTCGGATATGCACAGCTCAAGTACTGCGTCACCCAGAAACTCGAGGCGCTCGTTATGCTCTTCCCCCTCCTGCTTTTCATTGGCGAACGAACTGTGCGTCAGGGCGGTGAGCAAAAGCTTGACTTGGGTGAAATGATGGGGAATAGCTTGCTGAAGTTGCTTGTACATGTTTCAATCCACGTCCGGTTCCGTCCGCCGGCCGGTTTGTCTCCTCCCTGAGGGGAGAAGTTGTCGGAAAGGTATGTCCGGCTTTGCCGGGCGTCAAGCGGGAATCTCTCGGTCTGAAACCTGAACCGCGCGGGCTGCACAGGGAAAATATTTCCCGTCGCGACCGAAAACACGCGCAGGAGCAGATATGTCGGCAGGGCTGTACATCGGGGGAACCCGCGCCTATGCGGGTAAGAATACGCTTACGGCAGGCATCGGGCTGCAGTTTCAGAAAGAAGGGCTGAATATAGGCTACATGAAGCCGCTGGGCGTGATGCCCGTTGAAAAAGACGGGCGCACTGCGGATGAAGACGCCTCCTTTGTCCGGGATGTGCTCGGCCTGGAACAGCCGGCGCATTTGGTCACGCCGGTTCTGCTCACCCAAGATTTCAAAATGAGCGCTTTTGCCGGGCCGGCGCCGGATTGTCTGCCGCAGATAATTGAAGCCTACCGCAGCCTTGCCCGGGGGCGCGACCTGATGCTGGTCTGCGGGTCGGGGCACGCCCTTTCCGGCAAATACTGCGATCTGGACGGCATACGTCTGGTGCGGGAGATGGACCTCAAGGCCGTCATCATCGATCGCCTGCAACACGAAATCAATTACGACGAACTGCTGCACGTCAAGGAACTGCTCGGAGAGCGCATGATCGGCGCGGTGCTCAACGATGTGCCGGCGACCTTTATGAACGAGATCGACAACATCGTGCGCCCCTGTCTGGAGCGCTTCGGGGTACAGGTGTTGGGCGTGCTGCCGCACGACTCCCTCATGTCCTCCATCCGTGCGTACGAACTGGCCGAAGGCTTGGGCGGTCGTCTTGCGGCTGCGCAGCACCGGGCCGGGCGCATGGTGGAGAATTTCCTCATCGGCACCATGCAGGTGGAAAATTTTATGGCCCATTTTCTCCGCAACCCCAACTCGGCCGTCATTGTAGGCGGCGACAGGGCCGATGTGCAACTGGTTGCCGTTGAAGGGGGATGCCCCTGTCTTGTGCTCACGGGCAATCTCTTCCCGAGCGATCTCATCTTGTCCAGAGCGGATGCCATGAATGTGCCCGTCGTGCTGGTCAGGCAAGACACCTACACGACTGTACAGAAAATAGAAAAACTGCTGACTCGGCACAAATTGCGCGACATCGGCAAAATACGCCAAGGGGCCAAAATAGTTGCCTCTGAACTGGATTTTGAGGCCCTGCGCGCAGGCCTGAAGTTGTAATATGCCGGATTTCGCAGCCTCTGAGCGCATGCTGAAGTCGTAAGCCGGGAAAAAAGAGCATGCATGCCGGACGCGGACGCGATGGAGAGGATGCCGAATTTTCGGCTTCAGCCGCGGCCGCACAATACGTTTGTTACATCCGCCTGCCCCGGATGCGCTCTCCTCGGCTTTCCGACGGCGCTCGGCAGGCATCGGAGACGCCGTGATTTGCTTTTGCTTTCAATGAAGAAACGGGGTATTGGTGACGGTGTTGCAGTCTCCGGATGCCGGCACGGTATGCCCGGCTGTGCCGGGCTTCAAGCGCGAATCTCCCGGATAAGAAACTATTTGTACCATAAAGGACTTTCTGATGAAAAATCTCAGGATGTTGCTGTGCATCGTCGCGCTGTGCATGATGCCGGGCCTTGCCGAGGCCGGGGCCGTGCGCATCGGCCTGATGTGTCCCTTGACCGGAAGTTGGGCGAGCGAAGGGCAGGACATGCGGCGCATTGTTTCCCTTCTGGCAGCCGAAGTGAACAAGTCCGGCGGAATCAACGGGTCCGCCGTCGAACTGGTGGTGGAAGACGACGGCGGAGATCCCCGCACAGCCGCCCTGGCCGCGCAGAAACTGGCCGCAGCCGGCGCGGTCGCCGTCATCGGCACCTACGGTTCCGCTGTGACCGAGGCGTCACAGGATATCCTGAACGAAGCCGAAATTCTCCAGATTGCCACAGGCTCCACAAGCGTGCGTCTTACGGAAAAAAATCTCCCGTATTTCTTCCGCACCTGCCCGCGCGACGACGAGCAAGGCAGGGTGGCGGCACGCCATATCACGGAAGCGGGCTATCGGAATATCGCCGTGTTGCACGACAATTCCTCCTACGCGCGCGGTCTGGCAGAAGAAACCAGGGCGCTGCTGGACAAGGCCGGACGCAAAATCGTTTTCTTCGACGCCCTGACTCCCAAAGAACGCGACTATTCCGCCATCCTGACCAGGCTGCGCGCAAGCTCGCCGGACCTTGTCTTTTTCACGGGCTATTACCCGGAAGCGGCTCTGCTGCTCCGCCAGAAACGGGAAATGGGCTGGAACGTGCCCATGATGGGCGGCGACGCCGTCAACAATCCCGATTTGGTGAAAATCGCGGGAACAGCCGCTGCTGCAGGTTTCCGCTTCATCAGTCCTCCTGTGCCCGCCGATCTTGCCGGTGAACGGGGCAAGGCTTTTCTGTCCGCCTACCGGGCCGAGTACAAGGCGGAGCCGCAATCCGTGTGGGCGGTTCTCGCAGGGGACGCTTTCAACGTCCTTGTCGAAGCCCTGCGCCATACCTCCCCCGCCGCAGCGCCGGCAGCCGCTTACCTGAAAAACGAACTCGGGGGCTTCCCCGGCGTCACCGGCGTTTTCTCTTTCGATGCCAAAGGCGACCGCGCGGGTGATCTGTACCTGCTTTACGAAGTCAACGCGGAAGGCGCTTTCAAAGCCGGGCCGTAAACGGACCCGTATGGATCTGCTTTTCCAGCAACTCGTCAACGGACTGGCCGTCGGCGGCATTTACTCCCTGGTGGCCCTCGGCTATACCATGGTTTACGGCGTGCTCAAGCTCATCAACTTCGCGCACGGCGACCTGTTTACCATCGGGGCCTATTTGGGGTTGACCCTGTTCGTCGCTATGGGGTCGGCAGGCACGCTGCCCGGATTTGCCGCCGTTCTGCCGGTCGCGGTCATGGTCATGGGGCTGACGGCCCTGCTGGGCGGCGCGCTGGAACGGGTCGCCTACCGCCCCCTGCGCAAGGCCGGGCGGCTCTCCGCCGTGGTGTCCGCTCTGGGGGCCTCCATTTTTTTCCAGAACGCGGTCATGCTCGTCTGGGGGGCCAATTACGAAGTGTATCCGGAGGTCATGCGCCCCTCGACCGTCGTTTTCCTGTTCGACACGGGCGTTCCACTCATCCGCCTGATCATCATCGGCGTTTCCCTCCTGCTCATGCTGACCCTATACGGCTTCATCCATCACACCCGCACGGGAACGGCCGTCCGCGCGGCCGCCATCGACCAGGGCGCGGCTGCGCTGATGGGCATCAACGTGAACCGCATCATCACTCTGGTTTTTCTCATCGGGGCGGGTCTCGGCGGCGCTGCCGGGATCATGGTGGGGATGTCGTACGGCCAGATTGATTTCAGCATGGGGTTTTCCTACGGACTCAAGGCGTTCACCGCCGCCGTGCTGGGCGGCATCGGCAATATCCCCGGCGCCATGCTCGGCGGAATGCTGCTGGGGCTGATTGAGACGCTGGGCTCGGCCTACCTGACCATCGCCTGGAAGGACGCCATTTCCTTCTTTGTACTCATTCTCATTCTGGTCATCCGTCCAACGGGCATTCTCGGGGAACGAACGGCGGAAAAACTATGACAAGCACGTTTCGCCGCGCAAAAATCCCCGCTCTCATCGCCCTGACGGCGCTCGCGGCCGTGTTGCCCCTGGCGCTGAACCCGTACTGGACCGCAGTGTTCGTCAGCATAGGACTGGGCGCCCTGCTTTCCCTGTCGCTCAACGTCATTCTCGGCCGGGCGGGTATCTTCAACATGGGACACGCCGCGTTTTACGCCGTGGGCGCCTATGTCACGGCCGTACTCAACACCCGTTACCAGATTCCCGTCCTCTGGCTTCTGCCCGTCGCGGGGGCGGCCTCCGGGTTGTGCGCCCTGCTTGCGGCCCGGCCCATCATCCACCTGCGCGGCGACTATCTGCTCATCGTCACCGTGGGCATTGTGGAAATCGTACGCATTGCCCTGGTCAACGATGTGGGCGGACTGACCGGCGGGGCCAACGGCATTTTCGGCATTGCCCGGCCGGAAATTTTCGGTATCCGCATCCGCCGCGACATCCAGTTTTATTATCTGGTATGGGGAGCCGTGGGTCTGACCGTCGCGCTCTTTTCCCGTCTGGACCGTTCGCGCGTGGGTCGCGCCCTGTCCTGCATCAAGGAAGACGACACGGCCGCCGAGGGTTGCGGCATCGCCGTCGCCCGGTACAAACTGCTGGCCTTCGGGCTGGGCGCGTTCTGGGCGGGCATGGCCGGTGCCCTGTTCGCGGCCAAAATGACCATTATTTCGCCGGGATCGTTTACGTTTTGGGATTCCGTCCTGCTCTTCGCCGCCGTAACCCTGGGGGGCGGCAGTCAGGCGGGGGCTGTTTTAGGTGCCTTTCTGGTCTTCGGCCTGCCGGAAATCTTCCGCGATTTCGCGAGCGCGCGCATGCTGGTGTTCGGTCTGGCCCTCATGGCCATGATGGTTGTCCGACCCCAAGGGCTTCTGCCGCCGGCCCCGCGCCGTTACGACACGCGCTTTCGCGCGCGCGGGGAACGGGCCGCCGGGGACGGGGCATGAACCCCCTGCTGCGCCTGACCAACGTCACCAAGCGCTTCGGCGGCCTGATTGCCGTCAACGATGTGTCCTTCAGCGCGGACGAGGGCAGCATCACGGGGATTATCGGCCCCAACGGCGCGGGCAAGACCACGTTGTTCAACCTGCTTACAGGCAACTATGCGCCGGACGGCGGGGACATCCTGTTCCGCGACGTTTCTCTGGTAGGCCGCAAACCGCATGAAATCGTCGCCCTGGGCGTTGCCCGCACTTTTCAGTCCATCCGCCTGTTCACTTCCCTGTCTGTGTTGGAAAACGCGCTGGCCGGACGGCACTGCCGCATGCGCGCAGGTCTGCTCGCCTCCATGTTCGGCACCGCGGCCCAACGCCGGGAGGAACAAGCCGCCGTGGACCGCGCCGTGCGGGAGTTGGAGTTCACAGGTCTGGCCGGATTCCTGAACGACACGGCCGGAAGCCTGTCCTACGGAAACCGGCGACTGCTGGAAATCGCCCGCGCCCTGGCCTCAGACCCTATCCTCATCGCTCTGGACGAACCCGCAGGCAGCATGAACCAGCCGGAAACCGAGGTGCTTGTCCGCCTGATCCGTGCCGTCCGCGACCGGGGTATCACCGTTATGCTCATTGAACACGACATGGGATTGGTCATGCAGGTGTGCCAAAAACTCATTGTGCTCGAGTACGGCATCAAGATCGCCGAAGGTTCCCCGGCGGAGATCCGCGACAATCCGCGCGTGATTGAAGCCTATTTGGGACAGGATTGATTCAGGAGGGAGGCGCGGAGGCTGCATGTTTCTGGAAGTCGACGAGCTGCGGGCCGGCTACGGCCCTGTGCAGGTTCTGCACGGAATCAGCCTGCATGTGGACGAAGGCGAAATCGTCACCATCCTGGGGGCGAACGGGGCCGGCAAGACCACCACGCTGCTGTCCGTCAGCGGTCTGGCGGATATTACGGGCGGGGCCGTCCGGCTGCGCGGCAGAGACATCCATACCCTGCCCGCCAACGAAATCGTCGCTCTGGGTCTGACTCAGGCGCCGGAAGGACGCCGCATTTTCGGCCCTCTCTCGGTAATGGAAAATCTGCGCCTGGGAGCCTTTACCGTAAAAGACCGTAAGGCCGTCGCCCGCACTCTGGAACAGGTTTTCGACCTTTTCCCCCGCCTGAACGAGCGCCGTTCCCAAGCGGCCGGCACGCTTTCCGGCGGCGAACAGCAAATGTTGGCCATCGCCCGCGCGCTTATGGCGCGTCCGCGCCTGCTGCTGCTCGACGAGCCGTCTCTGGGCCTTGCCCCGCTGCTGGTCAGGGCCATTTTCGAGACGGTACGCGCGATCAACGAAAGCGGCGTTACCGTACTCCTCGTGGAACAGAACGCCCGCGCCGCCCTCAAGCTGGCCCGGCGCGGCTACATTCTTGAAATGGGTCGCATCGTCATGGAAGGCGATGCGTCATCCCTGCTCGCCGACTCCGGCGTGCAACAGGCCTACCTGGGCGGCTGACGGCAAACGCGGGTACAACTCGTGGGTTGCGCATAGGCTTGCAAGTTTGATTGTATACGCCTCCGGCGGCCGGGGCTCTGCGCCCCGGACCCGGCAGGGGAATGATTTCCCTGCACCCCCGATTGAGACTTCGACAAGGTATCTTTGTGGGGACGGCTTGAGCAGGCGCAAGGTCGAACATTACAGCGCCCGCATCCACTCGTCCCGCAGAGGGATCGCTCCGTCCAAAGCCGCCGCGATGCGGCGCATGGCCGGCTCCCGGTCTTCCGGCAGATGCGCGCGGATCGTCAGGTAATTGCTTGCGTGGTTGGCCATGAACCAGCCGTTGCTCAGATGCGTGTTCGCAAACATGAGGCCCAATTCCTGCACGAAATCAACACCTTCAGGGAGCACTAGGTCGCCGCTCCGCAAGCGTTCATAAATCGGGGCGTCTTCGGCCACCATCAACGACAGGGCGCCGACGTACTCGGGATCGACGGCGCTGAGCACGCGCCCGGTTTCCACGGCATGCTCGCGGCTTCTATCCTTGCCCGCCAGCCCCAAAATCACGGTAACGGAGAGCGCGAAACCGGCCTTTTTCAGACGCCGCGCCTGTTCAATGAGTTTTTCCGGGGTCGACCCCTTGCGGATATCCTTGAGCACGTCCGGATGCCCGCTTTCTATGCCGTAATAAATCAGGGACAAGCCCATGTCGCGCAGGCGGGC
>JAITDR010000276.1 GCA_031282465.1 Desulfovibrio sp. | reverse complement strand
AAAGAACTGGAATGTATTCGCCCCTATGGCAAGAGCGGTCTTGCCCATTGCCGAAAAACCTTTTGCGACGGACAGATGGCATCCTATGGTCATCATCTGCGTGAGATCCTTTTTTCATGTTGACCCTTTCGGGCGGATTTTTCCCATATGCCGTACTGTTCCGGCAGACAAACCGCACAATGTTGAAACGTCGCCCGGACGGCCGCGCGTTCAAACGAAAAATTTTTTCCGCGTTTATTGTGGGTGAGATACGACGGTAAATTGTATTCTTCAGGGACGATGACGTATTTGCGTAAGTATCCCCAAGAAGATAGGCGGTCTTTGGATTTTTCAACCGGGTCCGGTGCAGCCTGTTTTGCACATCCCCTTGCCGGGAAAGCTGTTTCCGGCTGTATCGCAATCGGCTGTTTTGAAATCTGGAGCGGGAAACGGGATTCGAACCCGCAACTTCAAGCTTGGGAAGCTTGCGCTCTACCGTTGAACTATTCCCGCTCCGTGTCGGCAATGCCGGAACAGTCAAGCGTCCAGCATGAGAAGGTTTATATGCGGACTTGCCGCATATGTCAAGAATCTCTTTTGGTTGTGGTCCGCGACACCGGCACGTTCCGGCATGGGAAACGACAGCCGGGCGATTGACCTTATCTGCCTGCCGGGTAGTGCGTTACGGCCGCGCAGCCAATAAGTCCTGCAGGCGGGCGCTTATACGCTCCGGTCCGTACGTGCGGGTAATTTCAGCCGCGCGCGCGGGCAAATCCGCCGGCAAACGCCCTTCAGCCGCTTTGCGCATGGCCTCGACCAAGGCGGCCATGTCCGGCTCCGCCCAGCGCATCTCGGCCGTGAACAGCGGAATGCGCGCAATCATCTCCTCCGACACCGGAGCCGTGACATAAGGTATCGGTATGCTGTTCTTCTCATCCATAAACTGCATATTGCCGGAATATGCCGTGGCTATAGCCGGTTTGCCGTAGGCCATGGCGGAAGACAACCCCAAACCCCAACCTTCGGCATGATGGGCACTCACATACGCCCCGCAACCGGCATACAAGGCCGCCATGCGCTCCGCCGAAAGCGTTTCCGGCAAATTCAATACTCCTGCTGCCCCTGCTACATCTATGTTCAGGCGGTATTGCTTGATAAGCAGACGTACAGGTTTACGTATACGCCCGCGCAGCAGGCCGAAGGCCGTGAGCAGTCCGCGCAGATTTTTGCGCGGATTGACGGCGTCCAGCACGGAAAGAAAAATAAAGTCGTCCTGTGCGCCGCGCTCGCGCAGCCACTCCCGATACCACGGCATGTCGGGATTGCCCGCCCTCCGCACCAAATGCGGCAAAAGCGAACAGATACGCACATGCGGAGCGACGGCGGCCAGGCTGAACTCGGAACAGGTCCAGACCTCACTCACCCGTTGCAGAGGCGGGATAAACAGCGGGCTGAGCAGTTCGTTTTCCCAGGGAACGTAGGCAATACATCGTTTTTTTTCCAAAAAGGGCAATCTTGCGAAAATACTTTCAAAGTTGAGCGGGTCGTCATGCAGGATAACCGCATCGGCGTGCAGCGCGAAACGACACAGGTCTTCAGACAACACCTGAAGCGGCGCAGACGGGTTCGTCCCTTCCGCGAGATTGTCGCGCACGTCGTGTCCCAGGGAGCGGAGGCACTCCAGATACTCCAGACCGGCTGTAAAGTGGCTGATATAGGGACTCAGGTAATAAAAAATTTTCACCGGCCGCTCACAGGTTCAAGGGAAAGAGGCTCGCCGTGGGGGTGGGACCCGACCTTGTCTCCCCGTCGCAAATCGTATACAGACGACACATCACATCAAGGAGTTGAAACCATGCGCATTTATGCCGATACCGTTGCAGCCGTCGCCATTGATTACCAGGAACGGCTCATACCGGCCGTACACGAGTCTGCAGACTTGGTCCGTTCCTCGCGTATACTGCTGGCCGGCCTTAAGGAACTGAAGGTTCCCGTCATCATCAGCCGGCAGTATCCCAAAGGGCTCGGCGACACGGTGCCGGAGATCAAGGAGGTAACGGGCGATGCCCTGCCTTGCGAAAAAATGACCTTCAGTTGCTGGGGCAGCGAAGGATTCCGCAACGCGCTGCAATCAGTGAACCGCAAAAACGTCATTCTCTGCGGAGCTGAGGCGCACGTCTGCGTTTTACAAACGGCGACGGACCTGCTGGCAGAAGGCTACGGCGTTCTGTTCACAGCGGACTGCACCGGGTCGCGCAGAATATACGACAAAAAAGCGGCTTTGAAACGGGCTGAACGCGAAGGCGCCCTGATCGTTACCTACGAGCAGATACTTTTTGAACTGCTTGAAAGCGCAACCGCTCCGGCCTTCAAACGCATTTCCGCTCTGCTCCGTTGAACACGCCGCCGGGCGGGGAGTTGTCCCGGTCCGGCCGTTCCCGCTTCGGGGCGATACGTTCCCCTTCAAAAACGGGGAACCTTGCTCAACCACCCTTGTGGTGCCGGGGCTTTGCCGGTCTGAATCGACGTGTACATTTCATACAGCCTGCGCGAATGTCCGCCTATTCCTCCATCGCCGACAACCAGTTCCGTGCCGTCTTCAAAAACGTAGCCTCCCACCGGGCTGACGACGGCGGCCGTTCCGAATCCGCCGGCTTCGATGATTTCTCCGGAGCGTATGCCGTCAATAAACGCGTCCAGACGCACCACTTCCCGGCGCGCCTTGATTTTGCCTGCCGCGGCCAATTCCAGCACCGATACCGAAGTTACCGCGCGAAGTATGGAATCGCTGAACTCGGGAATAATGAAGGTGCCGTCTCTCAGCACATGATAATGATTCATAGTGCCGACTTCTTCAATGCAGGTGTTGTCCGCGCTGAGGTAAAGCACTTGGTCCACGCCGAAACTCTGCGCGTAAATCTGCGGCCGTATGGAGGCGGCGTAGTTGCCGGCGGCCTTGGCCGACCCGGTGCCGCCGGAGACTGCGCGATGATACTTTTTCGTAATGAGCAGCCGCACGGCATGGTTGAATCCGCCCTTGTAATACGCGCCGCTCGGGGAAAGTATAATGCAATAGATCAATGTCGCACTGGGTTTGACGCCCAAAGAATCCTGCGTAGCGAACATAAAAGGTCTGATGTACAGTGAAGATTGCGGCTCAGATGGACACCAGTCCCTTTCCACGTCGACCAGACGATGGATGGCGTCGAGTTGTACTTCAACCGGGACGAAAGGCATGCACAGTACCTCGGCGGAATGATTCATGCGCGCCGCGTTTTGCTCCGGCCGGAAGATATAAATTTCCCCGTCCTCATGCTTGAAGGCCTTGACGCCTTCAAAAAAACACTGACCGTAATGAAAACACATAGAGCCCGGCATCAGGGAAAAAGGCGCGTAAGGGACGATGCGGGCGTTGTGCCAGGCATTGTCGGCATACTCCATCACAAACATATGATTGGTTCTCAGCATGCCGAAAGAGAGAACCGTGCCTTGCGGCGGGGGGCTTTTTCGTTCGTGTTTCGGCAATAGTCGATACTCTATCTGCATGATGTTCTCCTCTTCCCCGGCGCTGCGGCTGTTTTTTTGCAAAACCGCCTCGGCCGCCGCCGGCAACAGACAAAAATCTGCTCTTTTTGCAAGAGCCTGTCAACCGTCCCCGTCCTTTCACGTCCTTACTCCCGCGGGTATAATGCGGCAACTGCAGCAAGCGCCCGGTGACCGTCCCCGACGATCTTTCTCCCACGGAGGCGACACGGCAGCGGGAATCCGGGCGTAACACGCGCCCGCCGCCCGCGTAAAAAGTATTGCGCGTTGAAGGCAGAAGACTTACTCTCTTATCATCCGACACGGCGTCTGCATTGCGGCGCAGGCGCCCGCCGGAAACGTACCCGGCAGTTTGTCGAGGAAATCCCGCAGTTCCCTACCGTATACGGAGAACACCGATGTCGAGCCATATAGACGCCCAAGGCAACGTGATGATGGTGGATGTCGGAGACAAGCAGATCACGCACCGCACGGCCGAGGCCGAGGGCTTCATCGCCATGTCCGCAACTGCCCTGCAGCAGGTTAAGGAGGGTTCCTGCGCCAAAGGCAATGTGTCGACAACGGCGCAACTGGCCGGGATCAGCGCGTTGAAGCGCACCGCAGACCTTATTCCCCTGTGTCATCCCCTGTCTGTCGCCGGCTGCAAGGTGGAACTGTTTCCCGAGGACGCCGGCATACGCGTTCGATGCAGCGTCAGGGCAACCGGACAAACCGGTGTGGAAATGGAAGCGCTCACCGGCGTTGCGGTTGCGCTGCTCACCATATACGACATGTGCAAGGCCGCGGATAAAGGCATGGAAATATCCGAGGTACGGCTTTTGCGAAAAACAGGCGGCAAAAGCGGTGAGTACACACGACCCCGACCGTGACAATGCGTCGTTGCGCGCGGAAGCAAAATTGATTGACGCTTACGGGCGCACAATCAACTACCTGCGCCTGTCGCTTACGGACCGCTGCAACTTCCGGTGCGTGTACTGTATGCCCCCGGACGGAGCGCCGTACATGCCGCACAGGGAACTGACGACCTACGAGGAACTGCTGCGCCTGTGCCGCATCATGAGCGGTCTGGGTATATACCGCTTCAAGATTACCGGAGGCGAACCGTTGTGCCGCAAAGGCGCAGTCGCTTTTATCCGTCGCCTGAAACGCATACCCGGCGTCGACCGGGTTACCTTGACCAGCAACGGTACCCTGCTTGCCCCGTATGTGGAAGAATTGGCCGACATAGGCGTAAGCGGCATCAACTTCAGCCTGAATTCTCTGAACCCTGAACATTATGCCGCCGTAAGCAGGACGCGGGCCGGGCCCGAGCCGGTATTGCCGGTTATGGTCGCCGCCGCGAAGGCCGGGATAACAGTCAAGATCAATGTCGTGCCGTTACGAACCTACAATGACGACGATTTGCCGGATCTGACGCGTTTTGCTCTGGAGAACGGCTACCATTTGCGCTTTATCGAACTTATGCCCGTCGGCCTCGGCATGACCTGCACAGGCGTTCCGCCGCACGAGATACGTGCCGTGATTGAGCGGGACTTCGGCCCGCTGACGGCAGTGGACGATGTCACAGGGAACGGCCCGGCGGAGTACTTCCGCGTGTCCGGCTACACCGGGAGCGTAGGTTTTATTTCCGCCGTCAGCAACATGTTCTGCCGGCAGTGCAACAGGATACGCCTGACCTCCGGGGGTTTCCTGAAAAGCTGCCTGCACAGCGACGTCGGCGTGGAACTCAAGCCTCTTTTACGCGGCGGCGCAAACGACGCTGCAATCATCGCGGCCCTGCGCAAGGCGGTCAGGGAAAAACCGCAAACGCACGCGTTCGGCAACGTTGCGCCGGAAAATTCAGGACAACGCTTTTTGATGCACGGCATAGGCGGCTGAGGTTCGCCGGCGGGGCGGCTCCAACGGCAACAGTATACCCGCCTGTTCTCAAACCGAATATAAGGATACTACGCTATGGCTGAAATCAAGGCGGTCTGCATAAGCGACAAAAAAGGCACGCCCAAAACAAACGTGTTTTCGGCAACATTGGTCGTGAACCACGGTCTGGACCGGGACGCCCATGCGGGAGCGGGTCTGCGCCAGGTCAGTCTGCTTTCGTATGAACAACTCGAAAAGTTCCGCGCCAAGGGCGCGCCGGTCACTTACGGGTGCTTTGGTGAAAATATCGTCGCCTCCGGCATCGACTTTGCCGGGTTACCGGTGGGAACGCGCCTGGCTTGCGCCGACGCCCTGCTTGAAATTACGCAAATCGGCAAGGAATGCAGCAGACCCTGCCGTATTTTTCAGACTATGGGCGAGTGTATCATGCCCACACAAGGCGTGTTTGCCGGGGTACTGCGGGGCGGTACGGTCGGCGTCGGCGATGAAATGCGCGTCCTCGAAGGAGCATAAAGCATGTACAGAGCGGCGGTTCTGACCATAAGCGACACGGGATTTGCCGGCGGACGTGAAGACGCTTCCGGCCCGGAAGCCGCGGCAATCTTGAAAAGCAAAGGCTACGAAACCGTACACTACGCGATTCTTCCCGACGAGCGGAAGTGTATTGCCGATGAACTGAAACGGCTGGCGGATGAACAAAGGGCGGAATTGATTCTGACTACAGGGGGCACGGGATTTGCCCCCCGCGACGTTACACCCGAAGCCACGCTGGACGCGGTCGAACGCCTTTGCCCCGGCATTCCCGAAGTCATGCGGGCCGTGAGTTTTGAAAAAACGCGCCGGGCCGTGCTGAGCCGGGCAACGGCCGGCATCCGCGGCGGATCCTTGATCGTCAACCTGCCCGGCAGCCCCGCAGCCGTGCGCGAATGCCTGCTGAGCGTCATCGACGAAATCGGCCACGGACTGGACATTTTGTGTGGGCGGGCATCGGAATGCGGGCGACACAACTGATGTTTGCCGCCGTATTTCAGCATTTGCGTATTGCCATAGCGCCCTTTCCGGCGTATGCTGTTTCAGCCGTGCAAGGACACAAAGATAAAGATAAAAAAGGCATAAGGGCATAAAGTCGCAACGACATAAGGACGCAAGGGCCGAGGTCGCGTCGGAGGGGCCGCGGACCGGAATGTCGGTTGACAGGCAGGTCGGGAGCCGAGGCCGAAGAACGGGCGGTCGATACTGATGGGGACGGCGCTGTGAACACGTTGTTCCGATTTTTTTCAACGTCTTTGATGGAACTGCTCGGCATAGGTATGGAGAAATAAAGGGATTGCCGATGAAGCAGCTTTGGTGCCCGTGGCGCATTCAATATATTTTGGGGCCGAAAGCCGATGCCTGCGTATTCTGTTTGCCGGAGCAAAAGGAGGAAGACGAAGAACGGCTGATACTCCATCGCGGGATGCGGAACTTTGTCGTCATGAACAAGTATCCGTACAACAACGGGCACCTGCTGATCGCACCCTATCGGCACGTGATGCATATTCGCGACCTGGATGCGGATGAGGCCGGCGAAGCTATGGCGCTTTTGCAGCGGTGCGCGGGAATTCTGGAAGAGCATTTTTCTCCGCACGGCATCAATATCGGGCTCAACCTGGGTGAAGCGGCGGGCGCCGGCATCCGAGAACACCTGCATTTTCACCTGGTTCCCAGATGGAACGGGGATTCGTCGTTTATGGCGGTCATGGACGAAGTGCGTGTTATACCCGAGCATCTTCACACCACATACTGCGCACTGAAAAAGTATTTTGCCTGACGGCGCCGGATGCGCCGCACACAAGGGAGGAAGCACATGCGCTTTATCAAAGTTTTGTTGCTGCTGGTTATTTTCGTCACCGGACTGATTTTTTTTGTGCAGAACAGCGCGGCCCTCGGAACAGATCTGCAACTGAAATTCGACCTGTACTATAAGGGCCTGAGTTGGCAGGGTCAGGCGATTCCGTTCTACTTTGTGGTGCTTGCCGCTTTCGGTCTGGGCATGCTTTTTGCCGTTCTCATGCTCTTTATCGACCGCCTGCGCCTGGGCTGTACGCTCATGGGCAGCAAACGCGCGGTCCGCACGCTGGAAAAGGAAGTCAATCGCCTGCGCGCCGAATTGGCCAAGGAAGTCAAAGCCGTTCCTGCAGTCGGCGAAGCCTCGGAAACAGCCGGCAGCGCCTGAAAGCACCTCTTCCGACTCTCGGTGCCGTCCGTTTTTTTACCGATCTGCGCCCGCGTCGGCACTCAACGGCGTAGAAAACCTACGCTCATGCCCCGGCGCGATGTGGGTCTGCCCGGGCATCTGTCCGGGCATGTTTTTTCCGGAAACCCGCTCACGGCGCGACATAATCCGTCCGGCTCGACGCCGGGCGCGGGCAGTGTTTTACGTTGTATGAGGGAAGCCGCGCAGCCCTACGCTCTTCTCCTGCCCGGGAACATCCTGTTATGATGGAATCTACGCAGTTTTCCCCTCCTCTTCACCCGGCTCCGGAAATCCCGGCAGAACGGCTGACGCCCATGTTCGCGCAATATCTGGAGATAAAGCGTCACTGCGAGAATGCCCTGCTCTTTTACCGTATGGGTGATTTTTATGAACTGTTTTTCGACGATGCCGTGGTTGCAGCCAAGGCCTTGCAGATAACTCTTACCAGCCGCAACCCCAATGCCGAATTTCCCGTACCCATGTGCGGTGTTCCCCATCATGCTTACCTCTCCTATGCGCGCAAGCTCATAGAGCAGGGCTTCAACGTCGCAATATGTGATCAGGCCGGCGACCCCAAAAGCTCCAAGGGGCTGGTTGAGCGGACCGTGTCCAGAATTCTCACCCCGGGCACGATCATCGACGAAGCGGGTCTGGAGGCAAAAGGGCACAATTATCTGGGCGCGCTGTACCGGGACGCGGACAAATCCGCAGGCGGCTTTGCCTGGCTGGATTATTCGACGGGTGAATGGTCCGGCTTGTACAGTAAAAGCCGTGACGAACTTATGCAGTGGGTGCTGAAAATGCAGCCGCGGGAACTGCTGCTTCCCGATCTCCCTGACGAAAAGTCCGATGTTCCCGTCAAGTCCCTGCCGGCAGAGATTGTCCCGGTCAGGGTGCCGATGCGCGCGTATTTTGATCTGAACAGCGCGGAAAAACGTATTTTTGAGGCGCAAGGCATCAAAGACCTCGGTGCTGTCGGCCTGAACGGCAAAGTAGAACTGGCGCGCGCCTGCGGAGCCTTGTTGTCCTATATTATGCGCACCCAAAAACAGGAATTTCCCCACCTCAAAGCTTTCGTGCCCGTCAATTTGGGGAAACATTTGATCATCGACGAGGTAACCGAGCGAAATCTGGAAATATTCCGCAAACTGGACGGCAAAAAGGGGCCGGGCACCCTGCTCCGTGTGCTGGATGAAACGCTCACGCCCATGGGCGGCAGGCTGCTGGAAGAACGCCTGCGCCGACCCTGGCGGGATGCCGAACGCATCAAACAGAGTGCGGACGCTGTCGAATTTTTCTTCGAGCGCGGGCATACACGCATGGCCCTGCGGGCCGCGCTGGAGTCCGTTTACGACCTGGAGCGCTTGAGTACGCGGGTTATCCTGGGAAGAGCGAGCCCCAGAGACATGACCGCCCTCGGCAAAAGTCTCGCCGGGCTCGCCGCGGTACGCCGTGCCCTGGAAACGCCCCCTCCTGGGAAGGAACGCGCGGACATGCGTGCTCTACCCTCACGGTTGGCGGAACTGTACCGCAACTGGGACAGTCTTGACGACCTTGCCGCGAAACTTCAAAGCGCCCTACGCGACCCGACTCCCCTTACCCTGACTGAAGGGGGCATTTTCAATGCCGGGTTCAATGCGGAACTTGATGAAATACTGGAACTTCTGAATCACGGCGAAAACATGCTCAAGGCTCTTTTAAGCAGGGAGCAGGCCGCGAATGCCTTGCCCAAGCTCAAACTGGGCTTCAACCGTGTGTTCGGGTATTATTTTGAACTGGGCAAAGCCGACGGGAAGACCATACCGGCGCATTTCACGCGCCGGCAAACGGTTGCCAATGCTGAACGCTATGTCAGCCCGGAACTCAAGGAATTGGAAGAAAAAATCACCGGCGCCGACGAGCGGGGGAAAAAACTGGAGTACGCGCTGTTTCAGGAATTGCGCCGACAAGTGGCGGAGATGCACCCGCGTATTCTTTTCGCAGCGGAAGCCGCAGCCGCCCTCGACTTTTGGCAGAGCGCGGCCGAGTGCGCGCACAAACGCAACTGGACGCGCCCGGAATTGCACAGCGGGACGGATATCGTCATAAAACAGGGCAGGCACCCCGTCGTCGAGGCCGCCTGCGGACCGGCAGGTTTTATCGCCAACGACCTGCACATGGACGAGCAACGGCGCATGCTCATCATCACCGGGCCGAATATGGCCGGCAAGTCCACCGTGCTGCGTCAGACGGCGGTTATTGCCGTCCTGGCGCAGATGGGCTGCTATGTGCCCGCGGCTAAAGCCGGGATAGGCATAAGCGACCGTATCTTCTCACGGGTCGGGGCTTCGGACAACCTGCCCGCCGGTCAGAGCACCTTTATGGTGGAAATGATGGAAACGGCCAGGATACTGCGTCAGGCCGGACCCAAGAGCTTGGTTATTCTGGATGAGATAGGACGCGGCACCAGCACCTTCGATGGGCTTTCCCTGGCCTGGGCCGTTGTCGAAAATCTGGCCGGACGCAAGGAAGGAGGCGTACGCACACTGTTCGCCACGCATTACCACGAACTTACCGCCCTTGAGGGACGCATCCCCGGCGTACAGAACATGAACATCGCCGTACAGGAATACGGGGGGGAGATTATTTTCCTGCGCCGGCTTGTGCCCGGTCCTGCGGACCGCAGCTACGGCATAGAAGTGGCAAAGCTGGCGGGAGTCCCGCTCCCTGTAGTACAGAGGGCGCGCGCGATACTGGAAAGCTTGGAATCCTCCGGCGGCAAAAGCGGCGCACGGGCCACCCCGCAACTGCTGCCCGGCCTGGAAGGAACGGCCCCGCGCCGGCGGGCGAACCCGCCGTCGTCTTTTGCCGAACCGGTCAAAATCAAACATCCGGTTGTCACCCTGCTCGGCGATCTTGACACGGACAGCCTGACGCCCATGCAGGCTCTGGCATTGCTCAACGAATGGAAAGAATTATGGGGAGGAACGGCGGATGAGGAACATTACGATGATACGAATCAAGGCTGAACGACCTTCAAGTGTGCCGGCTGCCGCTGTGGGAACGGTTAAGGCGTCCCTGCGGCTCGCGTATGCCCTTCTTGCGCCTGTATGTTTTGTCCTTGCCCTGTTGTTTTCCGCCTGCGGCAAAACCGGCTACCCGCAGGCCGCAGACGGCGACCTTTCTTTCACCTGGCTGGAGAGCGGTGCCGCCCCTGCCGGCAGGTGCGCGTCCTTTACCGGCAAACTCGGCGGTGCCTTTCAGAACTTCGGCGGCATACGCCTGGAACTGGAAGGTCTCAACAGCACGGCGGATTGTCCGGGCTGCCCTTTTGTCGCGGATGAGGCAGCCGAACTCTCGCCTGTGGATGCCGGTTTCAACAGCACAAGCGGTGAAATAGGGTTTTCCTATTGTCCGAGGCCGGCCGCGGCGTACCGCTGGCGCATGATTGCCATGAGTACCTTGAATCGCCTGCCGCATGCGGTGATGACCGACCGCCTGCTGATTGTTTCCCCCGAAGGGTTGCAGTGAGGTGTACCGGAGAAAATCTTGTATTCGGTTTTGAAATCCGAATTATTGGAACAAAGGCTTTTGCGGCACGGCGGCGGGATCGCTGCTGTGATCTTCCACTGTAAACGACTTCGGCGGCGTATAGGTAAAGACTGAATCCTGAAGTTTCGCACCGGGTTCCTGGCGGGAAAAGGCCATCTCGTTTTCATTGCCGTAAAAGTCGTACACCCGCAGTTTGCTGATCAGAAAGGTTTTAAGGTCCACCCAGAGCAGCACCTCGACCACCGCTTGCGACGCTTTCTTGGGGTACAGCCTGAGCGTTGCCGAGTCTCCTTCCCTGCCTTCCTCTTCAAGGTCGAAATCCCGGTTCAACTGCGCCCGGCCGGTAATGATGCGCACAAGGTCCGAAGCCCCGCCCGCGGCGTCGAGCGAATATTTGTAAGCAGTTTTTTCCTCAGGGAATACGTTCCATACGGCGTCTTTGCCGACCAGCAACAGTTCCGGCGCGGGTTGCCGGTTTTCCCAACGCATGAGCATGGGTTTCTTAAAACTCAACACTCCGTTGCGCCGCTCACGCGCGCCGCTTTCTTTGTGCAGCAGGGTCTGGGTAAATTCCGCACGCATACTGTCGACAGCCGCATAGCGCTGTTGCAGGCGCTCCGCCGTCCGCGATGCGGCAACAGCGATTCCGCCCGACAACAACAACAGGACTACTGCACAGGAGACGACCTTCATTGCAGCGGCCCTATTTGATGACCGGCCTGGGCTTGCTGCCGTCGGCAGGACCGATGATGCCGTCCGCTTCCATCTGCTCCACATAGCGAGCCGCCTTGTTGAAGCCGATGCGGAATTTGCGCTGTATGAGTGAAATTGACGCTTTGCCCTGACTCCGAACGAATTCGACGGCTTCATTATACAAAGGTTCGGCGTTGAGGTCCGTGATGCCGCCCCCTGCGGAGGCCGGGCCGGAACCCTCTTGCCCCCAATCGGCAAAATCTATCAAGTAGTCCGGGCGTTGCCGGGTTTTCCAATAGTCCACGACGGCATTGACATTGCGGTCGCTGACGAATGCGCCGTGCAGACGCCGAAATTTGCCCCCGGCAGGTTTGAAGAGCATATCGCCTTTGCCCAGAAGGTGTTCCGCGCCTACCGTATCCAGTATGGTGCGTGAATCATGCTTGGAAGTCACCTGAAAGGCCATGCGGCAGGGAAAATTAGCCTTGATCAGGCCCGTGACCACGTCCACGCTCGGGCGCTGCGTGGCCAGAATCAGATGAATTCCCGCCGCTCGCGCCAGTTGGGCAAGACGGACGATGCTGGTTTCTACCTCTTTGGAGGCCACAAGCATGAGGTCGGCCAGTTCATCGATGATCAGGACAAGAAAAGGAATGGGCGTTACCTCTTCCATGCCGGGCGGCGGATTTTCTCCCCAAGAGGCTATCCTGGCGTTGTAATCGGTTATATTGCGCACTCCCGCCCCCGCAATGGCGTCATAACGGCGTTCCATTTCCGAGACAGCCCACTCCAGGGCGCTTTTTGCCAACGGCATCTCGGTCACGACGGGATGTACAAGGTGAGGAAGATCGGCGTATATCGACATTTCCACCCGTTTGGGGTCCACAAGCAACAGTTTGACCTGATCCGGCCGAGCTTTGTACAGGATGGACAGAATAATGGAATTGATGCCGACGCTCTTGCCCGCGCCTGTGGCTCCCGCCACCAGAAGATGCGGCATGGAGGCCAGGTCGGCCGTTACGGGAGTGCCGGCTGTGTCCTTGCCGAGCGCCAGAGTCAACAGGGAGGAAGACTGCCTGAAGACCGTGGAACTCAGCAGTTCTTTGAGACAGACGGTTTCACGCACCGCATTGGGTATTTCTATACCCACGGAGTCCGTGCCCGGTACGGGGGCTTGAATGCGCACAGCCGGGGCCTTCAAGGCCAGGGCGAGGTCGTCGCTCAAGCCGGCGATGCGTGCTACCCGAACACCCGGAGCGGGCTTTATTTCAAACATGGTCACGACCGGCCCCGGCGCGATGGCGGCAAGCTCGCCTTGAATGCCGAAATCGTGCAGGCAATTCATCAGGTTTCTGCCTTTCTGCTCAAGCATGTCGCGTTGAATGCCGCAGGACGGCGAAACGGCTGCTTCCAGAATATCCAGCGGGGGCAGCGGGATTTCCGGACCGCGAAGGTCCGGGCGGGACAACGCCGCGCCTGTCGGTGCGTGCTTTGCCGGCAGGGTCGGCAACACCGACGGCAACGCTTGACCCGCGCCCGACCCGATCGTTGCCGCGGGCGGGGTATCTATCCTCCCGCGCGTGAGCCAAGCGGATACCGGCTCGTCCTCCCTCTCGAGTACGGAAACGCCGTCGACCGGGGTGCGGACCGGGAAATCATCCTCACGGTGAGCAAGATCGGGGAAATCGAAAGTGAAACTTGAAGATACCGCCCTGTCGTCGCTCGGTTCCTCACTCTCCCAAGGACTTTCCGCTGCGGAAATGCCGTCGCTCGGAGCGGGGTTCGGAGCATCTTCCGCTGTGCGGACACGGTCGGGAAAATCGAAAGTGATACTTGCAGGTTCCGTCGCTTCGCTGCTCGGCAAGACAAGCTCTCCGGGACTTTCCGTTGCGGGAGCGCCGTCTGCCGGATCAGGCCGGGAATCGCGCGTCTCGTCATGATCCCGCCTTTCGAATACGGACGTGCGGCCTGCCGGAATCGAACCGAACGGCGGCAGGCCGATCCTGCCGTTTTCAAAATCATGTACCCAGGGGGGGATATCCTCATCATCCTCAAGTGCGCTGTTCACCGACATCGAAGGGAGTTCCGGCATAGCCGGGGCGTGTCCCTGTTCCCGGTAAGCGTCACGCTCTTCTTCACAGGGGCGGGCCGGTGCGGACGCGACACGGTATTCGGGAACATCTTCCCGCACTGATGAAGCTTCCTCCGTAAG
>JAITDR010000232.1 GCA_031282465.1 Desulfovibrio sp. | reverse complement strand
GTCAGCAGCGCCGGCAGTTCGGGGTCCTCGCCGTCCACAAGCTGCATGCCCCTGGCTTTTGACGTGTACAACGGCTTGAGGACGGCCCGGCCGTATTGGCGTCTGATTGCCTGCAAGGCATGTTCCGGGCTTTCCGTGATAGTTGTGGGAGGCATGGGGACGCCGGCGGTCTGCAGTTTGAGCGTGCAGCCTAAGCGGTCCAGCATGCGGATGACGACATGGGGGTTTGAAAACACGCGCACCCCCCTGTCCGCGAGAAAACAGAGTATCTCCAGCCGATCCAGCAGGTCCGGCGAATAGCGTTCCCCGATCTTCTTGACGACCAGGGCGTCCAGTGCGGAAATATCCATGCCGCTGTGAAAGCAGCGTCCCGACGGCAGATCGAGCCGCACGGCGTCCATGGAAACAAGGATGCGCGTTCCTGTGACAGCCGCCACGGCATCCGCCAATTTTTCGGAAGATTCGCCGCCCGGTACGCCGACCACGCCTATCTTCATCAGAAAGTCCTTTTATGGTTTGCAGCTTCCCCCTTCAGGGAGCTTCCCGTTGGAGTCATGCCGTATAATATAAAAGGTCAGGAGGAAAACTGAACGTTTCCCACGGGGAGCCTGTCTGTCCGTGCGCGTTGATGGATTCCAGCAAAAATGCCGCACGCATAAACATTGCCCCGGCAAAGGCCTGATTCAGCTCAAAACGGACCGAAGTAAAGAACGATCGCGCCAGGGCAAATGCCATGCGCGCCTGTATGCAGCCGTCTTTTTTTTCTTTCGCGAATTGCAGCGCCCAGGAATAAAATTCCGCAATACCTCTGTTTAATCTGTCGCGCAGTGTAGTGTCAAAAATAGGGCGTCGGAAATTGGAAACAAGAAATACGGAGATATCCTGGACATAATCATTCTGTTTTGAACGGTAGAGATCGATAAACCGTACAGCGTGCTCCTGATCATCATAAATTATATTATTGGTATTGAAGTCGCCGTGGATCAGCACGGAAAACGGAGCATGCACGCTTTTTTCATATTCTGCGCACTGTTCTATAAGGCTTTGTACGGAATGCACATACGCCTTGCCTACCGTGATATGCGAGCGCCCGGCGAACTCCGGGTGGACCTGGCGCACCTCGTCGCTGCGTTGCTGCAACTGCTGCATGTAGTCGACGGCAATCGGTCCGGGCAAAAGCGTCTTTTCCCATATATGCCGAACGGTCTCTTCCAGCACGCGAAAGGCGTCGGCTACGGTTTCCTCGTCTCTGAGGATGATCAGATCGTCAAAACCGCAGCCGCTCAGAAATTCTATCAGCAGAGACGCGCGGTCCACGTCTTCGTGATGCCCGAAAATACGGGGGACGGAACCGGGGAAAAGGGTGTTCCATTTTTCGAGATTTTCCTTTTCGCGTAAAATCTTCTTGGGCATTCCCTCTTTGTACAGGGAACCGTGCTCGGGCATATGGCCCCCGCCCGCGCTTTCAACCTTGCCGATGCGGCAACCGGAACGCGAGCCCCAGATGGCCTGAAAATTGATATTTTCAATCGCGCCGGTATAGCCGGAATTTTCAAGCGTCTGTTGCAGCGAATCAAACTGTTCTATTTTGATGCGTTGCCCGAGGGCGGAAAAAAGAATCGCTTCACCGACATTGAGCAGCATGTCGCCGATGCGCTCAAGATAGCGATAGATAAAAACGGCTGTAATACAGTTGCCCGCTTTTTCCCGGCCGGCGTTGAGCAGATCGGTAAGGCGCTCGAAAGACGTGCGGTACAGGGCGTCAAGTATGTATTCCGAACGGCAGATGTGCAGTGCCTTGGACAAATTGGACCCCTCCAGGGCCGGCAAGACCTGTTCCAGGCTTTCCTCGATAACCTGGAACATGGGAGCATATTCACTGTTGCGTAAAATATATCGCTCCGCAAGGTGGTCCATCTGCTCAAGAATATTGATGCATACGTCGCAAATACGCTCCAGATTGGCCGTAATGGACAAAACAGCCCGGATCCGGTTCAGACTGCGCGTATCCATATCGCCGTGTGTATGGATGTAGGCATAGCATTTGTTTTCAATAATAGTCTTCAGGTTGTTTATATAAGATTCACGGTTGACTGCTTTCTCATAAACTTCACACGTCGGCGATTTGACAAAATTATGTATACGGTTGACTTGTGTCTGCGTTTCCGTGACAATGAATTTAAAATTTTCCCGTATCCCATCAATATTATCCATATTATTTACCTACGGATAACACAGTATTTTGCTCTTGCGCCTGCGTTTCTTTCCATTCGACTTTAATGCCTATCTTGTTATTTGTTCCTTTCTTTTTTGCTTTTATCGACAAATGTAAAAGTCCGTTGGGATGCATTTCAATATATTCATCTGATGATGATAAAAGTATTTTCCCGGTCTGCATACCCTCGGTGATGGCCTCAAGGAATGAAGATATGCTTTTGATATCTTGCAATGATTCAAAAATGAACTTTTTTTCAGCAGCCATAACATGTCCTCGCAATGCGGATTAAGGTGTAGTTTCAGGTAGGCGGCACCTTTTTCATCAATATTGCCTGGGAGAGGGACGACATATTCAGCCGGATAAGCGTTCTGTATAGCGGCGAATGACGCATGCGCGGCAGGCCTGGTCCGTTATGAGTTTTTTGCGGAGCTTCAGGTCGTCCCATTCGGGTTGCAGCCCTACCTCGCGCCCGGCTTTCAAGGGATCCTGTTCCGTCGGAGGGAGAATTTTTTCGCTCATGTGGCAGTCGTCGCCCATAAAGATGAGCAGTTCCCGGCGGTTGTTCGGGCGGTTCCTGTTTTGTTCGGCCACCACCGAGACAAGAAATTCCGTGTATCGCCGCGATTGGGGGTTCCAGACTTCGTAGCCGTCGACATCGTAGCCGGCCAGGAGGACCGGCCAGAACTGTTCCGGGTGGGGAATAACGATGCAGCCGCCCAGGCCGCGTATTTCTTCAATGATTTCGCGTGTACCGTAGTAATATCCCGGCGGGAACGCGGCTTTGACGGCGGTCTTTACGGCATTGACGTAGGCTTGCGCTCTGTCGATGAAGATGTCGTCGTATTTGCCGCGCATGCGGTTCAGGAAATTGCGGACGAGCTTGTTTTTCAGGCTGTGCCTGTCCATTTTCCCTCTGTGTCGTTCAATCAGGGTACGCAGTTTGCGGGCGACGGCGGCTGTAAAGGCGACGCTGCGCCCGTCGGCGCCGCATTGGGCCGCCGCCTGTCGCGCCGGTTGCCCGCGGCCGCCCTGCGCTGCTCCGCCGAGGGCTTCCAGCAGGCAGTCGAGCTGCGTGCGGCGGTAGTCCGCGGTATGCTCCAGCATGGCCCGGAAGGCAGCGGCCTGCGCGACTTTTTCAGTCCGGAAATGGGCGAGAAGCTGTATTTTTTGTGAGAATTCTTCGGAAAAACAATCCACCTCCACGCCTGAAAACCCGTCGAGCTCAAGCAGTTCATTGTGTTGGGTGGGGATGCACAATTCCTCTTCCACAGCCGGGAACATCGCGGCCATACGTTCCCTGACGAGAGGAATCGGGATAAACTCCGGATGCCAGTGAACGGCCAAGGTGCTGTGTTGCCGCGGGTAGACGGCATCGGGAACGCGTAGGCGTTCCTCCTGTTCCGGGGTCAGCCGGGTATCGACAATCGCCAGAAAATTCCCTTCGTCTTCCGTCGTGGGCTCCATGTCGAGCGATTCCGAGGATCTGAACACGTTGCGCGTTTCCGGAAGAGGACTTTTCAGGCGCCGCGTCACAGCGGCCGCGGTCATTGCAGATGGTGTCATCGTTCGCCTACACGCTCTTTTTGCTTTTTATATCCGCGGACTTTATGTCCTCTGCCTGTTTTTTTTCTGTGTCGTGACCGGGGTATATCGTGCCTGAAGCCGGAGCGCCCGTCTGTGCCTGCGTACCTGCCTGTGCCGGCTCCGCCGCAACCGTTTTTGCGTCATTGCCGGGCTGCTCTGAGGAAGCTGCGGAGATGCAGAACGCTTCTTCCCCGTCTTTGCATTCAGTGCAATGCTGCCAGGAAATCTCCATTGTGAACGATTCTTTTTCAGGCTTTTGTTTTGCTTCAATTGCGATAGTCACGTCGGATGAAGGGGCGAGTACGATCCTGCGTTCTCCTTTGCGCACTTCAATGCTGCCTGCTTTGAACGCCGTAAGCAGATTCTCAAGATACGAAACCGCAGCGCTGTATTCCAGCCGTTGCTCTGTAGAAATCTTTCTCTTTTCCATGGTCGTTCTCCATTCGGTTTTAGTGAACAGGTTCAACACTCCTTGCGGGTGCATGCGTGATTCAGGCAATGTCCTCGGCAATCAGCTATGCCTGCTGCGCAACACCGCAGCCTGTGACCGTCTTTTAGCCGTTGATTGTGACAGAAAAATGACGAGTCTGCGGCTTTTCATTGAACACGAAAAAATCTCTCAGGAAACGCCGAATTTTTGACGAAATGCAGAGAACAGATCGACCCTGAGTTTACGCCGGGGGGCGTTTGACAGCACTGTTTTTTGCGGCTATGGTCTGCCGCCCGCGGAACCGACGCCGAAAAATAAAAGACGTTCAAAGGCATGCGAGGGTGGCGGAACTGGTAGACGCACCGGATTTAGGATCCGGCGGTTTGTCCGTGGGGGTTCAAGTCCCCCCTCTCGCACCATATCGCACATCACTTTCACTCCCTCAAAAGGAAGCTTTGCCGAGATGCAGCACGTCATCGAAGATCTGAGCCCGGTCAAAAAGAAAATCACGGTCACCTTTCCCGTCGAAGAAACCGATGCCGCCTTTTCGTCCGCCGTGTCGATACTCCGCAGGCATGTACGCCTGAACGGTTTTCGTCCGGGCAAAGTCCCGCCCGAAATCATAGAAAAGCGCTTTTATGATGATGTGTGCCGGCAAACCGCATCGCAACTTATTGATGAGCGTATTGAAGAACTTTTGTCCGGCAGCGGCTTCCATATCATGTCGCCCGTCGTGTGCGACGGGGGCAAACCGGAACGCGGCAAGGAATTTTCCTACAGCATTACCTTTGAGGTGTTGCCCGAATTCGAGATCCCCGACTACCGGGGTATGCCTGTGGAACAGGAAGAAACCGTGGTCACGGATGAGGACGTCGATGATTTGCTGGCCGTTATGCGCGACCAGATCGCGGACGTTGTCCCCGTTGACGAAGACCGCACTCCCGAGGACGGTGATCTGGTGTTGGTGGATTGGGTATTCCTCGACGAAGAAGGCGCGGTCATGCCCGACTACAAAGTCAACAACAAACTCATCACCGTTGAACAGGCGGATCGACTGCCCGATGTGGAAGCACTGCTGAAAAGCATGAAACCGGGCGAGGAAAAAGAAGGCCCGGTGACCTTTCCCCCCGACTATGACAATGAAGAGCTGGCCGGGCGCACCCTCAGTGTGCGCATCACACTGGACGGTATACGAAAAAAAATACTGCCCGAGCTGGACGGCACCTTTACGCAACTGTTCAACGTAGACACCCCGGAACAATTGCGCGACAAGTTACGCGAAACCATTCACCGGGGCCGCGAATCCCGAAACCGCACAGAAGCTCAGAGAAAACTTGCGGAAGAACTGGCGCGGCATACGGACTTCCCGCTCCCCGAAAGCATGGTTGCGGAAATTGTCGAGATGTTTGCAGATGATTTTGAAAGGCGCATGCAGGACATGGGCACGAGTCTTGACGCCCAAGGTAAAACAGCGGACGACCTGCACGCCGAAGTGCGCCCTCACGCGGAACAGTGGGTCCGCGTCCACGTCTTACTGCTGAGCATAGCCCGCCAAATGGGATTAACCGTCAGCGACATGGAAGTGACGGCGCGCCTGCACCGTCTGGCCGAACGTTCCGGCCGGGACTATGCGACCGTCAGGGCGCAATGCGAGCGTCACAATCATCTCCCCAAGCTGCGCAACGAGCTCCTGGCCGAGAAGGCAATGAACGAAATCTATGCCGCGGCCGCAGTGACCATGATCCCCCCCGCGCCGCAGGAAACAGACACGAATGCGGAAAATAGCGCCGATTCCGCCGCTGCTCCGGCAGCAACGGCAGAGGATGAGGCACATGGCGCATCAGCCGCCGCTCAGACCTCGGCAGAGGAACGCCACACCGCCCCCGACGCCTCTGATGCAAAGGAATACAGCGCCGCCCCCGATGCTTCGGATGAGGAGCGACATGCGGCTGCAACGGAAAAAATCAACGCCGCCGCTCCGGACGCCGCAGAAAATGCCGCGGCCGGCGAGCAGGAAATATCCTCCGGTAACGCTGCCGTCTTACCCGAAAAGGTTGCCGCCCCCTTAACTCCCCCCACGGAGGAATGACCGGGGAAAACGCGCCGCCCTTGCCATGCCTGACCTTCACTCTTATAATAATCCATGGCGGTTCACGCGGCAGGCCGCGGAAGCACCGCCGGCGCAGACGTCGTTCGTGACGTGCACCCGGATGCACAAAACCGCCGCGCCGCCCGCGGCATCAGGCACGGGCAGGATCTGCCGCTTGCTTTTGGCGTGAAAATTGCATGTTACGCGGTGCGCCGAATGCGCAGCGCGCGTACCGAAGAGGAGTTGCTATGCCCATTCCCATGGTAATCGAAAGCGCCGGCCGCACGGAGCGGGCCTACGACATTTATTCCCGCCTGCTCAAAGACCGCATTGTGCTGCTGGGCGAAGCCGTGGATGAGCACACCGCCTCCCTGATCTGCGCCCAACTGCTTTTTCTGGAATCAGAGGACCCGGCCAAGGAAATCTATTTGTACATCAACTCGCCCGGCGGCATGGTGACCGCCGGTTTGGCCATATACGACACCATGCGCTATATCGCCTGTCCCGTCGCCACCCTGTGCATGGGCCAGGCCGCCAGCATGGCCGCGTTGCTGCTCTGCGCGGGCAGCAAAGGCATGCGCTACGCCCTGCCCAACAGCCGTATCATGATTCATCAGCCTTCCGGCGGCTTTCGCGGTCAGGCGACGGATATAGAAATTCACGCGCGCGAAGTGTTGCGCCTCAAGCAGACGCTGAACGAAATCATGGCCGAACACAGTGGGCAACCCGTGGAGCGCATGGAGGAACTGACGGAACGCGACAACTTTTTGAGCGCGGCTGAAGCCGTCGAACTCGGCCTGGTCGACCGGGTGCTCGCCTCGCGCAACGATCTGACCGGAGAAAACGGGAAATAGCGTCCGCTGCCCGCAGATGAGGATTCATTTATGGCAAGAATACCGGGAAAGGACACGAAGGGCTCCGTCCTGCGCTGCTCATTCTGCGACAAGAGCGATGAGCAGGTCAGGCGCCTGATCGAAGGACCGGACAGGATATGTATATGTGATGAATGCATTGCCCTGTGCAATGAAATCCTGGCCGGGCAGAGCATGGACGAGGCCCGCGACGCAGGCGGCCTGATGCCGCCCGCCGAAATCAAGGCCAAACTGGACGAATACGTCATAGGACAGCCGCGGGCTAAAAAAATCCTGGCCGTAGCCGTGCATAACCACTACAAGCGGGTGCTTTCCGGAGACGTCTCGACAGGCGACGTGGAACTGGAAAAAAGCAATATCCTGCTCATGGGACCGTCCGGAAGCGGCAAAACCCTGCTGGCCAAAACCCTGGCCCGCATCCTGAACGTGCCCTTTGCCATCGCCGACGCCACCACCTTGACCGAGGCCGGCTATGTGGGCGAAGATGTGGAAAACATCCTGGTCCAGCTTCTGCAGAACGCGGACTACGACATAGACGCGGCCTCGCGGGGCATCATCTACATCGACGAGATAGACAAGATTTCCCGCAAGGGCGACAGCCCTTCCATAACCCGCGACGTTTCCGGCGAAGGCGTACAGCAGGCGCTGCTGAAAATCATCGAGGGCACGGACGCGAACATTCCTCCCAAGGGCGGCCGCAAGCACCCGCAGCAGGAATACATACGGATGAACACCTCCAACATCCTGTTCATCCTGGGCGGGGCCTTCGTGGGCCTGGAAAAAATCGTGGAACAGCGCGCCCGCGGACATTCCATGGGCTTCGGAGCGCGCATTGAAGGTGCGGACGGCAAGGGCAGGAAAAAGGGCAGCCTGGAATTTCTGGAGGAAGTACACCCCGACGACTTGGTGAAATTCGGCCTTATCCCCGAATTCGTCGGCCGCATCCCGGTCATCACCCACTTGGACGAACTGACGGAAGAAGACCTGACGCGCGTGCTGACCGAGCCGAAAAATGCTCTGGTACGTCAATACCAGAAAATGTTCGAACTGGACAAGGTGGCGTTGCGCTTTACGCAGGACGCCGTGCAGGCCGCCGCCAAACAGGCTCTGGCCCAGAAAACCGGCGCGCGCGGCTTGCGCAACGTGCTGGAAACGGCCATGCTGGACATCATGTACGCCATGCCCTCGGAAAAAGGACTGGTGGAATGCGTGGTCAACGCCGCCGTCATTGAACGGCGTAAGCCCCCCATGCTTATTTACGAAGGCGACGCGGAGATCCGCAAGGGCGCGGGCAAGACCGCCGGCGCTTCCTGACCCCCCGTCCGCCGACCCGACCGGAGTAAGGAGAAACCATGGCCGTATACATCAGCGTGCTGCCCCCGGAGGAAATGCCCCTAATGCCCCTGCGCGAGGTGGTCATGTTCCCCAAGGCCATCGCGCCGCTCTTCGTCGGACGTGAAAGTTCCATCAAGTCCATAGAGAGCGCCATCGCGCGTTATGACAGGCACATCTTTCTGGTGGCGCAACGCGATTCGGCCGTCACCCGGCCCACGGTCGAAGACCTGTTCTCCATCGGCGCCGTAAGCCGCATTCTCCAGCTTCTGCGCCTTCCGGACGGTACCATCAAGGTGCTTGTCGAGGGCTTGTACAGGGCGCACTGGAAACCTCTGCGCGCCGCTTCAGCGGACAGCGACGATGTGTTCCGGACAGTCAGAGTCCGCCGCTACGAAGAGGCCGAAGCCGAAGGCGGCGAAGACGCGGCCTCACGCGCCCTCCTGCAGGAATTGCTGGAAGAATACGCCAAATTCAATAAAAAACTCAGCCCCGCCGTAATGGAGGCCGTCACCGCCAACCGGCGCCCCGGCATCCTGGCCGACGCCGTAGTCCCGCACATCAAGGCCGACTATCTGAAAAAACAGGCCGTACTTGAAGAAGCCGACCCGGCAAAACGCCTGCAACTGGTACTTGATCTGCTGCAGGGCGAAGTGCTGGCCCAAGGCATGGACAAGCGCATCAAAAGCCGCGTGAAAACGCAGATGGAGCGCAATCAGCGCGAATACTATCTTAACGAGCAGATTAAGGCCATACACAAGGAAATGGGCAAGGAAGAAGACACGCGCGAAGAGATGGACGAATTGGAAAAGGCCGTCAACGCGAAAGAACTTCCGGATGAGGCCAAAGACAAGGCCCAACGCGAACTGAAAAAATTGCGCCGCATGCCCGCCTCGTCGGCGGAATACACCGTGTTGCGCAATTATGTGGACTGGATTCTGGACCTGCCCTGGAAGGCGTTGAAAGAAATAACCATTGATCTGGACAAGGCCCGCGGCATTCTGGACGCCGAACACCACGGCCTTGACAAGGCCAAGGAGCGCATTCTGGAATACTTGGCCGTACAGAAACTCGCCGGCCGGCTCAAGGGCCCCATCCTTTGTCTGGTCGGGCCTCCGGGCGTCGGCAAGACCTCGCTGGCCAAATCCGTTGCCTCGGCCACGGGACGCGATTTTGTGCGCCTTTCCTTGGGCGGCGTGCGCGACGAGGCGGAAATCCGCGGACACCGCAGAACCTATGTGGGGGCGATGCCCGGCAAAATCATCCAATCGCTGAAGCGCGTACACTTCAACAACCCGCTTTTCTG
>JAITDR010000222.1 GCA_031282465.1 Desulfovibrio sp. | reverse complement strand
CCGCCGCGTTCCAGCCGCAACAACGCCCGGCTCACCTTCTTGCCCGTCACCAGGCCCAGCCGCGCTTCGCGCAACTCGGATTCCACACCGGAAACACTGGCCGTTTCCAGATGATCGCCGTCCCCGCCCTGCACGACCACACGCTGTTCCACGCTTATCGTAAACGGCCGGCCTTTTACGTCATTGAAGATTTTGCCCGTGGCGCTGCGAAACCAGAGCCAGGTCAAAAATTCCTGCCCCAGCAACAGGTCCGCCGTCCGGCCGAGGTATGGTGTATCGTTCACGCCTGCCCCCCCGCGCGGTTGAATTCCGTGGCTTCCAAACTTTCCAGCAACGTCGCGTCGCCGGACAACGCCGCCGCCAGTTCATACGGCGTCAAGGGCGTCAGGTGCAGATTAAACGTGCGCACGAACATCTCCTCAAAAAGCTCCGCCATCTGCGCCCTCGTCGAAGCAAAAAACACAACAGACTCCGCCGTGTTCCATACGACTTCAAACTCTGCGGGCACAGGCAGAAAACGCATGCGCAGCTTGTGCAGCACCTGCTCCTTGAGTTCCTTGCGACGCTCGCGCGAAATGAATTTGCGCCCCATTTCCCTGTTCTGCGCTTCTTCTTTTTTGACGGCCAGCGCCAAATGCTTCTTGATTACCCCCGGCGGTACCCGTCGCGTGTCCAGACGCAGGGAAAAAACTATGTACGGCCCTTTCTCCACCGGCGCGGAACTAAAGTCCGTGTCCAGAATATCGCCGTATGCCGTCCAGCCCGCCGAACGCTCTTCAGGCAACTCGTCTATATCGGTGAAACTGTTGCGGCGCAACAAATCCGTTATCTCCGGCCAAAGCGTCGGCGGCACGGCCTCGCTGATGCGGAAACGCGTAAACCCGGTACTGCTCTTGAGAAACGACACGGCTGGAATCCTTGTTTACGGTGTATGCCCGTTTTGGGCAGTTCACGAATGAGACGAATGCACTGCTCTGCAAGGATTTGCGGAGCCGATCCTGCCGCGCAACAGGCGCAGGCAGGCTTTGCCCGCCGTTACGCGAACTGTTTCAAGCGTTGGTTGCTGCAAGCGGGGCTCTGTCCCGTACCCGCAGTTGTTTGTCGGAAATTCCGTATACCCGGCTTGACGAACTTCGTCCATTCCCGTTCCGGCGTCAAGGGCCGAATGCCGTTGCGCGGCGGCAAACCGACATTCCCGTGCATGCGCCTGCCCTGTGCAATGCGGGGCAACCCTTGACCCGCATATGCTTGCCCGTTAAACAATGTCATGAATTCAAGAGTGAACCCTTGAGACGACATGCGGACCGTGCAGACGGAAAAAACGGAAACGTAACGACAGTGAAACAGCGATTTCCCCTATGCCTCCTTGCCTTGTTTCTCGCGCTGTTGCCGGCAACGCCCGTCGCCGCGCCTGCGGCGCCGGCGCGCGTGGAGACGGCCTTTTCGCCGGAAGGAGGGGCGTCGGCCTTGACGATTTCGGTCATCGACAAGGCTGAAAAAAGCATCCTGATGGCGGCGTTTTCCTTTACAAGCAAGCCGGTCGCGCAGGCGCTGGTGAAAGCGGCCCGACGCGGTGTCAAAGTCCGGGTCGTCGCGGACAAAGAAACCAACAGCAAGGGATATACCGCCGTCGTTTTCCTGGCCGGCAGGGGGATTCCCGTGCGGCTGAACGGCGCATACAACCACATGCACAACAAGTTTATGGTGGCGGACGGCAGACACGTGCAGACGGGCAGCTTCAATTATACGCACGCCGCAGCGGAAAAAAACGCCGAAAACGTACTCGTCGTGCGCGACGACCCCGTAACGGCGGCGAAGTATACCGCTGAATGGGAGCGGCTCTGGAATGAAGGAGAAGACTTCAGGAAACGCTGGTAACCGCGTTCCTTCCGGCCCGCGCATCGGATGCCCGTTGCAGGTCGCGAATAAGGGCCGCGGGATGCGCCGGCGTGAAGCTTCCCTTTTGCGGGCTACCCCTTTTGCGGGCTACCGCGAAAGCCCGGCAGTCGGGATAGGGTGAAAGGCTTGAACAGGCGTAAGGACGAACGGGGAAACCGCCGACCTTACGCCTGTTCAGGCGGGCTTTGCCTCCGGGAGGCGAACCCTGTTATCGCTTGGTCAACTGCTCCATGACCCGGTTCAGTTCCTGCGCCATGTGCGAGAGTTCCTGCACAGCGGCCGAGGATTGTACCATGCCGTCCGTGGTTTCGTTGACGATACGGTTGATTTCTTCAATGGAATGGTTGATTTCCTCCGAGGTCGAGCTTTGCTCTTCCGCAGCCGTGGCTATGGATGTGACCACCGCCGAGTTGGCCGCGGCCAGTTCCACGATTTCCTTCAACGCTTCGCCCGATGAATTGGCAAGATTTGTGGCTTCACCTATGCTGGTCACGGCCGTTCCGACTTCATGGATATTCGTTTTTGCTGAATTTTGAATGGCGCCGATGCTTGCACCCACTTCCTGAGTCGCGGACATCGTTTTTTCCGCCAGCTTGCGGACTTCATCCGCCACGACCGCAAAGCCGCGTCCGGCCTCGCCTGCCCTGGCCGCTTCAATGGCGGCATTCAGTGCAAGCAGGTTGGTCTGGTCGGCAATATCGGAGATGACGTTCATCACGCCTCCGATGCTTTCGGCCTGCGCTCCGAGTTCCTGCATATTGCCCTGCAGGGCCGTGGCCACGCTGTTGACATGGTTGATGGATTCCACCACCTGATTCACCAGCTTGGACCCGCTCTGAGCCTTGTCGCGGGTCAGGTTGCTCTGCTCCGATGCCTGTCCGGCGTTGCGCGCCACTTCCAGAACGGTGGAGTTCATTTCACTCATGGCGCTTGCGGTGGATTCAACGCGGGTGCGTTGTGTTTCGGCACCTTGCGACACTTCTTCGACCTGAGCCGAGAGTTCTTCAGCGGCCGCCGCCACGCGGTTTGAAATGCCGGATGCCTCTGCGGCGACTTTTTGAATAGTGCGTTCGGTTTCCTTGAGCGCAGTCAGGTCGGTGATGAGTTGCAGAACAGCCGTTACGCTGCCGTCATTATCCAGAATCGGCATGGCGGTATACGCGATGTCCATTTCTTTGCCCCGCGGCCGGCATCGAGTTTCCGCCGACGCGGGCCGTTTTGTTCCCAACGCTATTTGAAAAGCATCGTTGGGAGTACCGCTGTCGTCGCGGTTAATAAGCTGCTTACAGGTTCTCCCGACGCCGTCTGAGCCGGCGACTTCCAATGCCCGCAGGTTTAGATACTCGGCTTTCGTCTCTTTGTCGGTTATGAGTATGGGTGACGGTATATTGTCGATAATGCCGCGCAAATTGGTCACGATATGGTTGGTGCCGTCAATAAGGGTGGCAAAACTGCCGCAGAAGCGGGAGGAATCGGCGTGGCTCTGCAGTTTTCCGTATTGAATGTCGTGGGCCAATTTCTTGTATGTCGCGAGAATATCGTTCAAAACGGCAGGAATTTTGCGCAAAGCTTGAACCATGTGGCCGATTTCGCCTTTTTCAGTGATTCCGCCGCGGTAGTCGAAATTGCCGTCCGCCACAGCCCTGGCGAATTCGGAGACCTTGTTGAGTACGCGTATCAGCCCGATAATTATGGCGAAAGCGGCCAGCAGCCCGACTATCAACCCTGCGGCGCTCCCTCCCACCAAAAAGGTTTCAGCCTTTGTTATGTCGCTGATGGTACTCTCGGCCGTCTTCCTGGAGTCCACGTCAATCTTTTTACTGAACTCTTCGATGGCCGCGTTTAACCGACGCACTTCATCCCGGACTTTTACCACATCGGCATCTTTCTTTGTTGCATTTGCCCTCATGAGCTGTAGGTTTTTGACAACGCTTTCCTGCTGTTCAATAATTTCCGCGAGAATTCTTTTGTTTGTTTCTTTAATAATCAGAGCATTCAACGGGTCAAGTTTCTTACGCAAATCATTAAGTAGTTCCAAACCTACATCAGCATCTTTGGGATTGAGACTTTCAGAGAAACGCGCCACAGAGATTAAAGCTTGAGAGAGGTTTTGCCAAATGTGATTAAACCGAAAAAGCAGTTCTGTGTTGGAAACTTCACGGGCGGCATCTGCCATTTCATTGAGTTCTTCGTACATGCTCAAGTAGGCAGGGCGCACTTTCTCGTTGTACATAGCCCGCACCGTCAGCACATAATCGCTCATTTCTTTGACCTGGGGCTTGATCGATTCGCCAAGTTGCCGGATGGAGTCAAGGGCTTTCAGCCTCTCTTCGACGCGCGATTTGCTGCGCGCCTCCTGAACAAGTTTCAGAAAGTCGTCTACGCTGGTCAGTGTGTTATCAACCAGCTTCGGATCGTATTCGGCCAGAAACCGGTTAAAGTACCTGAGAGTATCCGTGGCCTTGACGTTCATGTCGCTGCCCA
>JAITDR010000209.1 GCA_031282465.1 Desulfovibrio sp. | reverse complement strand
CCGGTGACATCACCGGCCTTAACGAGTCTCTCGATTTCCTCGGCGGTAGCGTGGAGCTCCTGATGCGGCTTTTCTATGGCCTTGAAAGCCTCGACAGTGGCAGGGAATAATCTTTCCGCAGCTTTGCGCTCAATACTGTAGTACCACTTACCAAAACCACAAAGCGTCGGGTCTTTGACGATTTTCAATGCTGCCGTATCAGGGGCAACAAGATAATTTGAGAGCGTATTGACCCATTGTAAATGCTGCACTTCACGTTCAATCAGAGATTGGCATAGGTTTTCTCCTCGTTCTTGAATTTTTGTACTTGCAACAAGTTCCTGGATGCTGAAGATGGATAAAGCAGCACTGAGGATACTCAGCACAAAAATGATGGAAATACCGACGAGAAACTTGCTTTTCACACTGATTCTATTCCACAGGCTCATATGTACCTCTGCTTCATGTATTTGCAAAACAAGTGTGGGTTTGCCGGTTGCCGGCAAAACAGCAACAAAAACTCTGTTGATTATTTTGCAGGATCATCGGCAAAAAAAATAGTTTTCAGCCGGGGCGCACGCCGCCTCGGCTGATATCAATCCTTCCGGTTTTGTTGTGTTTATTTTTGCAGGCAAGCACCGGCTGTTTTCACAAAAAGGGCTGCCTTGGATAAACATAGTTTTCAGCCGAGGCTGACGTCGCCTCGGCCGATATCGATCTTCCCGATTTTGTCGCGTTTATTTTTACAGATAAGCACCGACCGTTTCCCGCAAAAGGGCTGCCCAAGGAGCTGCCTTTACCGAGAGAAGGGTGCATGCTTGTGTTCTTTTTTTAGCAGTCTACGCCATTCTTAAAGGCGAAGCAAGCCTTCTGACGCTGCGCGCATGGCGGATCAGGGCTCCTTTTTCGACTTTGTCGAGTACCGTATACGTCTGTTCGAGATAGTATCAAAGATAAATGCAATAAATAATCTCAATATGCTGTTGATTCGGCGCTGGAGACATGGACGGGTGCTTTTGTTGTCGATTGTTGAAATATCCTGGTATGCTGCGATGATTCGGCTTTTCCGGTGCTTGCCTGCCCTCGTGATTGGAGTCCATAGCCTCTCTGTTTGTCAAAAAATACGCTCAAGCCGGATAAGCCGCCCGGCGATCTCCCGGCGCAAGGCGATACCGTATTCGCAGCCTGCGGAAATTCTGGACACAGCCCTGTGAAAAGTGATATTTTGTTTGCAGAGTATATCGTCTGCTTCAATACGAGGGAATATGCCGTGCGCCTGTCGGTGAACACCAGATACGCCATACGCATGCTGTGTACGCTCGCCCAGTCCGATCGGCCGGTCAGTCTGGCCGCTTTGGCCGAACGCATCGGAACCTCCAAGCGCGCCCTGGAAAACGTCCATGCACTTCTGAAACGGCACGGCATTACCGAAGGCTCGGTCGGCCCTCGCGGCGGGCTTACCATGAAACGCGCGCTGTCGGACATCCGCGTCGGGGAGCTTCTGCACCTGTTTGACGATGCCGTGGACCTGAGCATGTGCCGGACCGGCCGGGCCGCTTCTTGTCCCGAAGGACAACAATGCCCGTCCCGCGTGAACTGGAGGGCTGTGTCCACGCGGTTGCAAAATATGCTGAACGCCGTGACGCTCAAGGAAATCATGCAGTTGTGACGCGGACGGCAAGACCCGGCCGCGTCCGCGCGCAGGCGGGAAACGACGCCACCGTGCGCCGCAAAGGACAAGGGCAGGACCAAGACCGCGCCCGCGCGCAGGCGGGAAACGACACCGGCATCACGCTCCAAGGCACCGGTATGCAGGCGCGGCCGCCTGCAGGTGGGAAGCGACAAATCATGAAGGAAATGCAATGAACATAGGTCCTTACGAATTTTCCGAATTCAAGGAGCTTGCCGTGAAATTCCACGGCTACGCCGCGCCCGGTCTGCTGATCGGCGGCTACATGACGACTGCCGCCATGGCCGCCCTGCCTGCGGGCGTGCTGTTCGAAGCCCTGGTCGAAACATACAACTGTCTGCCCGATGCCGTGCAGTTGCTGACCCCGTGCAGTACGGGCAACAAACGCCTGCATGTCGCGCCTTACGGAAAAACGGCCCTTTCCCTGTTCGACAAATATACGGGCCGGGGCATCCGCGCCCGCGTGGACCCCGGACTGCTCGGCCCCTGGCCCGAAATCCGCGCCTGGATCATGAAGGAAAAAAGCAAGGAAGAACAGGATGAAGCCCTGCTGGAACGGCAAATCGCAGAAGCCGGCACAACGATCATAGCTTTGCAGCCTGTTTCCGTCGACCTTTCCCGGCTGAACCGGAAAAGTGACGGCCCCCTCGCCGTCTGCCCGCGTTGCGGCGAAAGCTTCCCCACCGCCCACGGCTCCCTCTGCCGCGCCTGCACCGAAGGCGCTCCATACAGCGCAGCATCCTGAAACACGCCGCCCATCCCCGCGTGCAATCCGCAGTAAACACGCAGCCGGCAACTCCCTACAACAATGCGGGTTGAAAGCCGGCTGGGAAAATGCCATACACTATACCAAGTAGAGTATACCAAAAGTAAGCGTTGATTGATTTCCTCCCAAGGGGACTTCGTCCCCTCAACTCCCCAGACAACATAATGAGGGGGTCCGGAGGAAATCATTTCTCCCGGCGGGGGTTGGGGCGGAGCCCCATGTAACGCAATCGTCATCTTTTGGCTTGCCGCCGCATGCCGCTCGGGCATGACGGCTTTCGGACCGCAGGATCCATCGGAGGGTATTGCAGGAATACACGGCAACGGCAGAGCGCGCGGCACTGCTGCGCCGCCTTTATCCGTCGCCCTGCATCCGCGATGCAGAAGCGCGCGCCGGCAAACGAGGTCAGGACATGCCCGAAAAAAAGAACACATACCGCCGCATGGTCATCGCGACCGTCGCCCTTGCGCTGTTCTGCGGCGTTTCCTATGCGCTGTTGTCCGCTACATCCACCATGTCCTTCTGTTCTTCCGCCTGTCACGAAATGGAAGAGCAGGCGGCGGAACTGCGCTTTTCCTCTCACGCGCGCGACAAGGACGGCGGGGACATCAGTTGCGTCCGCTGCCATATCCCGGCGGGCTTCGGTCCGCGCTACATGGCCGTTAAAACCTATTCAGGGCTCAAGGATCTGTACATGCACCTGTTTCGGAGCGGAACGCCTCTGCTGAGAGCGGATATGCAGAAAACGGCCCGCCGCTTTATCGACGACGGCAACTGCCTGCTTTGTCACGACGACCTGCATAGGAACGCGCGGGGTGAACAGGCGATAACGGATCTCGGCCGTATCGCCCATGACGCCTACCTGGGAAAAAACGGGCAGGCGTCAAGTAAGTGCGTCGGCTGCCACATCAATATCGCGCATCTTCCGGAATTCGACCGCAGGCTGGAGGTAAACAGGTTTTTCGCCGAGCGCATGAAGAACAACGAGGAGGCGCGCGATGCGAAGTAAGGTGAAAACAGCCGGCATGGCTTCGGCGCTCATTATCATCGGCATCGGAGGCTTTTTCCTCTACCTGGACAAGGCTTTTCCCGAGGTCCGTTGCGAAGCCGCCCACCTCGCCGCGCCGGAGGGCTATGAAGATTGCCTGAGCTGCCACGTCAAGGTGACGGCCCAGGTTGCGCAGGACTGGAAAGAATCAAAGCACGGCGTTATGCTGGTGAAATGCGTGGTCTGCCACGGCGAACCCGACGGCAAGGGCTCTATACCCTTTGCCGCCCGCCCGGATCAGCAAATGATATGTTCCCGCTGTCATGACCCTGCCATGCAACGCATGACGGCGAAATTCGGGGGAGGTTCGGACTGCGGCACCTGCCATCCACGCCACCAGAACCCGATGCATGCCGATGCCTATCAAAAAACGGCGGCTTCCGGCAAAACCTCTTTCTGATTTCCCGAGCGGGAAGCGAAGGAGCGAGGGCTTCGGCCCCCGGAAGACGCGAGGAGAATACTATGAATGTATCAAGACGTGAATTTTTGAAAGCTTCCGCCGCGGCCGCGGCCCTGAGTCTGGTCGGCGACCCCTGTCTCGCTGCCGCCGGCAAGGACGACGGCGTGGACAAATGGGTCAAGGGAGTCTGTCGTTACTGCGGCACGGGCTGCGGCGTGCTGGTCGGCGTCAGGGGCGACAAGGCGGTCGCCGTCAAGGGCGATCCGAACAACCATAATGCGGGCCTGCTCTGTCTCAAGGGGTCCATGCTCATCCCGGTTATTTACACGCCGGACCGCATCACGGAACCCATGATCCGCAGGGGCGGCAAGAGCAGTCCGCTGGAAAAGGTATCCTGGGA
>JAITDR010000208.1 GCA_031282465.1 Desulfovibrio sp. | reverse complement strand
TTGCCATTTTCTCAAAAAAAGGTATTTCTCGGCGCAGCGAAGAAAATTTTTCAGCCGCAGGCCGCTCGGACGACTTCCCTGCAGCCGGGCTCAACAACAATGCGCTTTCCGCCGGCTCATGCCGTGCGCGGCGGCGGCAAATCCCTCCGTGTTTTGCCGTGTTTGCCTGCGCAGGCAGCGGGCGCACTCCACCGGGATACCTCCTCGCTTGTTTTGTGCGCATGCGCCGGTGCAGGAAAGCCGCATTTTACTTTTTGAGGACTCTATGGCCTATGTAACGGACAACGATACCGTCGAAGAAACATCACCTGCCCCTGCTCAAACGGAGCGCAAAAACAGCGGGAGAACGCGCGCCGCTTCCGCAAAAAAACCTCGCGGAACCAAAAAAAACGTTGCGCCTGCTGCATCGGAAGGCACAGCGGACCAGACCGGCGCAACGGAGAATGTCGGCACAGGAGAGCAGACAAGCGTAGCGGATGCGCCGTCCTCCGCCGGCGACGCCGCACCGGCTTATCTCCCCGCCGACCTCTCTCCGGGCGAAAAAGATACCCCCGCCCAAGACGCACCGCGTCCAAGCCGGAAACGCCCCGCAACAAATAAAGGCGCGGGACGCGGTACCGGCGCGAAATCCGCCTCCCGCACGAAAAAAAGCGCCGTTTCAGGTGCGGATACCGCCCCCCCGTCCGCTGCCGTCGACTCGCCGTCGACAGATGAAGCGAGTCTTGACGTTACGTCGGAGCAACCTGAGGCGAGTCCTGCCGCCGTAAGCGCGCCGCGCGCGAAAGCACGCGCCGCGGGACGCGCCAAGCGCGCAACCGCAAAGACGGCGGTCTTGCCCGACGACTCCGAAGTATTTGCTTCTACGCCGACCGCCGACGGCACATCTCCCGCGGACTTGACCGTTGCCGGCACATCTCCCGCGGACTCGGCCGTTGCAGGCACAACTCCCGTGGACTCGGCCGCTGCCGAACAATTCCTCGAAACCGACGTCGCTGCCCGGCCCCGTTCCGATGCCGGTCCCATTGATGCGACATCGACCGACGGCGTCTCCGCCGACGCGCACCTCTCCGTCGACAGAGCCGTTGATGCGGCCTCGTCGGCCGACCGACCCGTTGACGCATTCGCCGCGACATACGACCTGTATCCGGCAGACGGCATCGGAACGCCTGCGCCGGAGGACGCCTCAACTCCTGTTGCGCCCGCCGGCGGAGACGCGTCCGGAACGGCCGACGGTCCGGCCGACGACAAAGACAGCGACGGCTTGACGGCTGACGAAACAGTCGATGAAGAACACAGGGACGGCATCGAAACGGCTGCCGAAACAACCGGAGAAAGCGGCCGCAAGCGCAGACGCTCCCGTCGCGGCGGCAGAGGCCGCAGGAAAAACAACCGCACTGCCGCCGGCAACGGCGCGGAAACCGGCTCCGTCGAGGCTGCGACTGCGCAGAACGAAGAGGCTGCCGTCCCGGCAGTCGCGCCTTCGCCTGAAACGCCGACTGAGGTGCAAGCCGGAACGAAAACAGACGCGGAACCGGCCTACGACGATGCGGACACGCCGCAGACCGGGGGCGCCAAAGGCAAAGCGCACCGCAAAATGTTCGTCAGCGTTCTGCCCGGCGAACAGGTCGAAGTGGTCATTACCGAAGAGGGGCAGGTGCAGGAATATTATGTTGAGATGCTGCATCAGGCCAAAACCAAGGGCAACATTTACAAGGGGGTCGTACACAACATCGACCCCAACCTGCAGGCCGCTTTTGTCGGGTACGGGGCGGCGCGCAACGGTTTTCTGCAGATTGACGAAATACACCCCGAATACTACGTGTCTCCCCACGACGGGAGTCGCGGACGCAAGTATCCGCTTATACAAAAGATTTTGAAGCCGGGCCAGGAAGTGCTGGTGCAGGTGGTCAAGGAACCCGCCGGCTCCAAAGGCGCCTTTCTGACCACATACCTGTCCATACCCGGCCGTTTTCTCGTCCTGACTCCGGGACGCGAGCAGGTCGGCGTTTCGCGCAAAGTGGAAGACGACGGCGAACGCGCCCGCCTGCGCGAGCTTCTGGAAGGTCTGAATCCGGGGCCGGGTCTCGGGGTCATCGTGCGCACAGTGAGCATGGGCGCGGGCAAAACAAATCTTCAACGCGACCTGCAGTTCCTGAAACGCACCTGGAAGGAAGTACGCGCGCGCGGCACCTCTGAAACCTCTCCCTGCATGATCTACCAGGAGATGGATTTGACGGCCCGCGCCGTGCGCGACTACCTCAATGAGAGTATAGACGAGGTGCGCATCGACGATGAAGAAACGGCCGCCGCGGTCACAGAAGTGGCCGAAGCCTTGTTCCCGCGCAGAAAAAACCTGGTGCGCGTGTACAAGGATCCCGGCATGAGCCTGTTTGAGCGCTTCAACATACAGCGACAACTGGACCAGATTCATTCACGTGAAGTCACCCTGCCCTCGGGCGGACGGCTGGTCATAGACGCCACCGAGGCGCTCACGGCCATCGACATCAACTCCGGGCGCAGCGGCGGCAAAAACAATTTTGAAGACCTCGCCTTCCGCACCAACATGGAAGCTGCGGCCATGATTCCCCTGCAACTGCGCCTGCGCGACATCGGCGGGCAGATCGTGGCCGACTTTATCGAGATGCGCGACAGGAGTCACTGGCGCGAAGTGGAAAAAACCCTGCGCAACGGCATGAAGGCGGACCGCGCCCGCTACGACGTCGGCAAGGTCAGTGCCTTCGGACTGCTGGAAATGGTACGCCAACGTCTCGGTTCCTCGGCCATCTCCGTCAGCACCGAACCCTGTCCCTTCTGCAACGGCGCAGGCGTGCGGCGCAACATGGAATGGCGCTGCCAGCACGCCCTGCGCGACATCCGCAACCTGATGCGCAACGCGCAGAGCAAAAACGCAGGCGCGGCGGAATACCATGCCGAACCCGAACTCGCCCTGCATCTCCTGAACCACAAGCGCAAACTGCTTGCGGACCTGGAACAGACGTACGGGGTCAGTCTGGTCGTCACTCTCCGGGCATCCGAACCCGGAGGCTGATATCGGTCGCCCCGGCATCAACCGGGCAGCGCCGGCGACGCTTGCGCGGGCAGCGCCCGCGCGCCGTTGCGGGCAAAGTTCGACGGGTGTACAAAGACACGCGCTTGTTTGCGGTCATGAGCAGACCTGAAGCCGGAGAACCGTTATGGTGACATCGCTGCTTATTTTTCTTGTTCTCGGCAGTTTTGCCGGTGTACTGGCCGGACTTCTCGGCGTCGGCGGCGGGCTGATTATCGTGCCGATGATCACCTACACCTTCGAAATACGAGGGATGAGCGGCGAACATACCTATTATATGGCCCTGGGCACATCCCTGGCCAGCATCATGTTCACTTCCATATCGAGCTTTATGGCGCACCATCGCAAAAAAGCGGTTCTATGGCCCGTTGTCAAAAGCATAACACCCGGCATACTGCTGGGCACGTTTTTCGGCAGCAAGCTGGCTTCTCATATTCCGATCGGAGCGCTCAAGCTTTTCTTCATCGTTTTTCTGCTGTACGTCGGGACGAACATGTTCCTCAACATAAAGCCCAAGGCTGCGCGACCCGTTCCCGGCTTTGCCGGCAACAGCCTGGCCGGAGCCGTCATCGGCATGGTGTCCAGCTTTGTGGGTATAGGCGGCGGAAGCCTCAGTGTGCCTTACCTGACGTGGTGCAATGTGTCGATACACAACGCGATAGGGACATCGGCGGCTGTAGGTTTTCCCATAGCCTTGGCCGGCGCGGTCGGCTACATTGTCAACGGCCTGGGCATCGAAGGTATGCCGGGGCCGCATGTGGGCTTTATTTATCTGCCTGCCTTTTTCGGTATCGTCGCAGCCAGCATTTTTACCGCCCCGCTGGGCGTCAAACTGTCGCACACGCTGCCCGTGGCGAGCCTGAAAAAGGCGTTCGCCTGTCTGCTCTTTGCCATGGCCGGGCAAATGCTGTATAAAATACTGCTGTGATGTCGTGTAGATGTGATGCGCTCGGGGATCTGCTGCCGAGCGGCGGAAAGGCGGCCTCCGGGCGCGGCTCGGAGCGTCCCGATGCATACCGCGCCCGGCACAGGTTCCCGGCTGCGCCCGCGATGCAGGAGCGCCGGAACCCGGCCGAATACCTGCCTCTGGAATTCATGAGTTCCACTCCCCCCCGCAGGCCGCGCAAACGGCTGTTCATAGGCTTGGTGACCGGCACCTCCGTGCTCCTTTGTCTTGTGTTGCTGGCAGGCTGGATCATCCCGGTTGTGGGACTGGGCAATATTCACCCTTATGTTCCCTGGATTACAGGTTTTCTGCTCTTTTTGTGCATAGCGGTCATCGCGTTTTCCTCCCTGAGTCTGGTCTTGCAGACGGCATTCGGGTGCAATTTTCGCTGGTCGTCCGCAGTCAGGGGGGTGACGGCCAAATTTTTTCTGCCGCTCATGGAACTGACGGCCCGCCCCTTCGGCCTGTCCGCCGAAGACGTGCGACGCAGCTTCATAAGGGTCAACAACGAGCTGACGCTCAAGCAGTGCGGCGTCTTTGCGCCGGAGCGCATTCTGATTTTGCTGCCGCATTGTCTGCAGAAAGAGGATTGTCCGAGGCGGCTCGGGCTCGACGCCGACCGATGTGGACGTTGCGGGTTGTGCCCCGTCGCCGGCCTGCTTGCCCTGCGTGACGCTTACGGGGTCCGGCTTGCCGTAGCGTCCGGCGGCAGCATAGCCAGACGCATCGTGGTGGAAGCGCGCCCGGCGCTGATCATCGCGGCGGCCTGCGAACGCGACCTGACCTCGGGTATTTGCGACACGCATCCGGTGCCCGTTTTCGGCATCCTCAACGCACGGCCCGAGGGACCGTGCCGCAACACCGTGCTTTCTCTTGAAATTCTGGAAAGTGCCTTGCGTCGTTTTACCGACCCCGCGCGACACCCGGCGCCTTTTGTTCCGATTGAACTGCGGACGGCGGGCTGAGGCAGGCATGGGGAAAAACGCGTCTTTCCGGCTGCGCGGGGCCGACAACGATCCCAGGGCCGCGGCCCTGGCGGTGCTTTTCCGCGTGATTCACGAAAATGAGGATTCCGGGGCCGCTTTGGATGCGGCGTTGCGGTCGCCGCGGCTTGCTCCCACGGATAAACGGCTGTGTACGGAACTGGTCTACGGAACCTTGCGCCGCTATATAGGCCTGCGTACCCTGGTACGCGGATTACTGCCCGACCCTGAAGGCATCCCGGCGGAAATGCGTCTGGCCCTGATCGCGGCGGCATACGAGACGGCCTTTCTGCGCAGCCCGCATCATGCCGCCGTCGGATGGGCGGTCGGGCACATCCGCAACCGCTTCGGCCGAATCATGGCCGGAGTGGGCAACGCCGTGCTGCGCGCCGTGCTGCGCAATCTCGAAACGTATCGCGCCGTGCGGGCCGCCGGAGACAACCCGGACGCCGCGCCGGCGGAGCTTGCGGCGGCCTGTGATCTTCCGGAACATATTGTCGGATTATGGGTGGAGGCTTACGGACGCAAAGAGATTTCGGGACTGCTTCGGGCTTCGAGCCGGGCAGCGCCTTCCGGCCTGCGCCTGAACCGTTCCCGTCCCGGTTGGGAATCCCTGCGGGAAACCGTCCTGCGCGATTTTGCCGAACTGTACGCCGGGCGGGACAGAGCCGTCCATGCCGTCGGTTCCTGCGTTCTGGCCTTTGACGGGTCACTGCCCCATTCGGCGCGCAGAGCCGTGGAGGAAGGCAGGGCGAGCCGGCAGAGCGCCGCAGCCTATGAAGTTTTGCAGGCGTTGTCTCCCGAGGATTGGCCGCGGCCGATCTGGGATTGCTGCGCCGGGCGCGGCGGCAAAACGCTGGCCCTGCTTGAGCAGGGCATCGCGCCGGCTCTGGCGACGGATCGTTCCGCCGGGCGCTTGCGCGTTCTTGAGGCAGAATGCGCACGCCT
>JAITDR010000138.1 GCA_031282465.1 Desulfovibrio sp. | reverse complement strand
AAAATACGACCTCAACACTATCAACTCAAGAGGCATCATCCCATGCGTAAACACCATGTACTTCCGACCTTGGCCTTAGCCCTTGTCCTCACCTTTGCCTTCGCTCCGGCCCCGGATTTTCTTCCCGCCGCCTTTGCCGCGCATGACGGCGGGCACGGCGGCCACGATTCCCACAGTCCGGGCGGCACGTCGAACGCCGCGCCGCCGGCGGGTGCCGCAATATACTCCGCCAAAGGGACGATAACGCGCCTGGAAAAGGCCGAAGGCAGCATCACCCTGCGCCACGAAGCCGTTCCGGCCGTCAGGTGGCCCGCCATGACCATGACGTTCCGCCTTGAGGACCCCTCCGCAGCGGACGGCTTCAAGTCCGGCGACGCCGTGCGTTTCGATTTCCGCAACGACGGACCGACCCCCACCGTCGTGTACATTGAGCCGTTGGAATGATTTCCCGATATCTCAGGAACCTCTCAACTTTTTGGTGCGCATTCGCAAATCGGGGGGTGCAGGGGGAATCATTCCCCCTGCCGGGTCCGGGGCGGAGCCCCGGCCGCCGGAGGCGTATAAATCAACATTGCAATGTTCGAATGTTCGGCCTTGCGCCTGCTCAGGCCGAGGGTTCGGGGCGGAGCCCCGGCCGCCGGAGGCATAAAACAATAAGGAAACGGCATATGCGATACAAAAGCTTCCGTTATGTTCTGCTTCTGCTGTTAGTCGGCACAATCTTCGGCGGCGGCGCGGGCGTTTTCCGGCAGACGACGCCTGCCGGCTTTGCCGTTCGCGCGGCGCGGGCGGCGCCTGCGTCCGGGCATGCCGACGCGCATGCCGGACCCGGCGGGGAACGCACAGTACTTTACTGGTATGACCCGATGTACCCCGACAGACGATTCGACAAACCCGGCAAATCGCCGTTCATGGATATGGAGCTTGTGCCCCGTTACGCGGAAGACGGCGAAGGCGCGGGCATACGCATAGACCCCGTGCAGACGCAGAACCTGGCGGTGCGCACGGAAAAGGTGAAGCGCGGCAGGCTTGTTTTTTCCCGCGACATCCCGGCCAACGTGGAATTCAACGCCTACAGACTGGCCAGGGTACAGCCCAGGGCCGACGGGTTTGTGGAAAAAACCTATGACCTCGCCGTCGGCGACACGGTGGAGGTCGGGCAGGCTCTTGTCGAAATCACGGTGCCCGCATGGCCGGCCGACCAGAGTGAATACCTGCTGTTGCGTTCCCAGCGCGCCGCGCCGGAAATCGTGCGCGGGGTGCGTGAGCGGCTGCGTCTCTCCGGCATGCCGGAAGAAATGCTGAAAATCGTGGACAATACCGGCCGCGTGCAAACCGGCCTGACAGTCAAGGCACCGCTGGGCGGGGTCATCACCTCTCTGGACGTGTATCCGGGGATGAATGTGGACAAGGGGATGACCCTTGCGACCATACAGGGCACGAATCCCGTATGGGTTACGGCCGACGTGCCGGAGCGGGACATACACCTTGTCGGCGGCAGACGCATCCGGGTTACGGTCCCGGCATATCCGGACAGGGCCTTTTTCGCCGAGTCCGCTACCTTATTGCCCAAGGCGGACCAGGCGACGCGCACCGTACCGTTGCGCCTTACCCTGGATAATTCGGAAGGACTGCTCAAACCCGGACTGACCGCCTCCATACGCCTGCGCGGCGAGAGTGAGGAGAGTCTGCTCATACCGACGCAGAGCCTGATCGACCTCGGCGACGAACAGCGCGTCGTCGTCCGCGCTGCGGACGGCTCGTTCGTGCCCAAACGCGTCCGGGTGCTGCGCGCTTCGCGCGACGCGACCGCCGTGCTCGACGGCCTGGAGGAAGGCGAGGATGTGGTGGTTTCCGGCCTCTTTCTCATAGATTCGGAAGCCAATCTGCGCGGCGCTCTGGACCGCATGCGCGCAAACAGCAGGGAGGCCGAATGATCGCCGCTCTTATCCGGGCCTGTACGGCCAACCGGTTTTTCGTGCTCCTCGCCGCGGTCATACTCTCGGCCTGGGGGGTGTGGGTCATTACGCAAACCCCCATCGACGCCCTGCCGGACCTTTCGGACGTGCAGGTCATTATCAGAACTTCCTACCCCGGCAACGCTCCGCGCCTTGTGGAAGACCGCATTACCTACCCGTTGAGCACGGCCATGCTCTCCGTGCCGGGCGCAAAATCCGTGCGCGGCTATTCCATGTTCGGCGATTCTTACGTCTATGTCGTTTTTGCGGACGGCACGGACCTGTACTGGGCGCGCAGCCGGGTGCTGGAGTATCTGAATCAGGCGCAGGACAGGCTCCCCGCCGGCGTGACGCCGGCCCTCGGGCCGGACGCCACGGGAGTCGGCTGGGTTTTTGAATACGCCCTGACGGACCGCAACAACAACTACGACCTTGCCGCGTTGCGCTCCATCCAGGACTGGCTGCTGCGCTTCGAACTGTCCTCTGTGCCGGGGGTGGCGGAGGTCGCCGCCGTCGGCGGCGTGGTCAAACAGTACCAAATCGTGCCCGACCCCGTGAAACTGGCGCAGTTCAACATACCGCTGGGCGACGTCATACGCGCCGTCAACGCTTCCAACCGCGAATCCGGCGGCTCGGTGGTGGAGCAGGCGGAAGCGGAATACATGGTGCGCGCCGACGGTTACCTGCAAAACATAGAGGACTTCAAAAAAATCGTGTTGCGCAGTACGCCGGGCGGCACGCCGATTTATCTGGAGGATGCGGCGCACATCCGCATGGGCCCGGAAATGCGGCGCGGTCTGGCGGAACTGGACGGCGACGGCGAAGTCGCGGGCGGCATCGTGCTGATGCGCTCCGGCGAAAATGCCCGCTCCGTCATCACCGCCGTCAAGGCCAAGCTGGAAAGCCTGAAGCAGAGTCTGCCTCCCGGCGTCGACATCGTTACCGCCTACGACCGCAGCGCGCTCATCGAACGCGCCGTCGAAAACCTCACGCAAAACCTCGCTGAAGAATTCCTCGTGGTAGCCGTCGTCTGCGTGATTTTCCTCCAGCACCTGCGCTCGGCCCTGGTTGCGATCCTGGCCCTGCCGGTCGCGCTCTTTGCGGCCTTCATCCTCATGTACTATCAAGGGGTCAGCGCGAACATCATGTCGCTGGGCGGCATAGCCATAGCCGTGGGAGCCATGGTGGACGCCTCCGTGGTCACGGTGGAAAACACGCACCGCAAGCTGGAGCGCCGGCAACGCGAATTCCCCGGCGAGCCCCTTTCCCCGGCGCTGCGCCGGCAACTGGTTACGGAAGCGGCTGTGGAAGTCGGCCCGGCGCTGTTTGTCAGCCTGTTGATCATCACCCTGTCCTTTATCCCCGTTTTTGCTCTGGAAGGGCAGGAAGGCCGTCTTTTCCGTCCCCTGGCCCTGACCAAGCTCTATGCGATGGGCGGCGCGGCCTTCCTGTCCGTCACCATCATTCCGGTACTGACGGAGCTGTGGGTGCGCGGCAGAATCCCAACTGAAGAAAGCAACATCGTCACCCGCTTTCTGATCCGCCTGTATACGCCGGCCATCACCGTCGTCCTGCGCAGGCCCAAAACAACCCTGTGCATCGCGCTTCTGGCGTTGATTTCCTCGCTCTGGCCGCTGTCGCGCCTGGGCGGCGAGTTCCTGCCGCGCATGGACGAAGGCGACCTGCTGTACATGCCCACGACCCTGCCCGGCGTTTCCGTGGCGGAGATCGGCCGTATCCTGCAACGCACGGACAAGATGATTAAAAGCGTGCCCGAAGTGGAAAGCGTGTTCGGCAAGGCGGGCCGCGCGGAAAGCGCCACGGACCCGGCCCCTCTTGAAATGATTGAAACGGCGATCCGCCTGAAGCCGGTTGACCAATGGCGGCCGGGCATGACCGCGGAGCGCATTGTCGAAGAACTGGACGCCGCCGTCAAACTGCCGGGCGTCGCCAACCTCTGGGTTCCCCCCATACGCAGCCGCATAGACATGGTGTCCACCGGCGTCAAAAGTCCCATCGGCGTCAAGGTTTCCGGCCCGGACTCGGCGAGCATAGACCGGGCTGCCGTCATGGTGCAGAACGCAGCCCGCGACGTCCCCGGCGTCAGCTCGGCCCTCGCGGAATCCCTGACGGGCGGACGCTATATAAACGTGCATATCAGACGGGAAGCGGCCGCGCGCTACGGCATGAACATCGAAGACGTGCAGTTGTTCGTCGCGTCCGCCGTAGGCGGGGAAAATATCGGCGAAACCGTGGAAGGCGTCGCGCGCTATCCCATCAATATCCGTTATCCCCAGGCGTACCGCGACAGCATGGATTCGCTCCGCTCCATGCCTCTGCTCACGCCCGGCGGGCAGCAAATCACTCTTGAAGACGTAGCCGACGTAAACGTCGCAGGCGGGCCGTCCATGCTGAAAAGCGAAAACGCCCGTCCCGCAAGCTGGGTATACATAGACTTTCGCGGCCGCGACCCGCTTTCCGTGGTTCGAGACCTTGATCAGGCCGTGCGCGCCCTGCCGGATATGCCCCCCGGCGTCGGCATATCCTTCGTCGGGCAGTTCGAGATGATGGAACGGGCGGCCGCCCGGCTGCAACTGATGATCCCGGCAACGCTCATCATCATCTTCATCATGCTCTATCTGGAATTCAGAGGGGTGCGGGAAAGCCTGATGATTATGCTCTGCCTGCCCTTCTCCCTCATCGGAGGAATCTGGTTCATGTACGTGCAGGGCTACGCCCTGTCCGTGGCGACGGGCGTGGGGTTCATTGCCCTGGCAGGGCTTGCGGCGGAATTCGGCGTGGTCATGCTCATGTACCTGAAACACGCCGTCGCGGCCCGGCCGGAACTGGCCGCGACGGGGGGAATGACGGAAGAGCGCGAGGGCGCGGGAGAAGTGCGGCAGGACGCAGGCACAGGTAAAGGACGAAAGGACGCGTCCGGGCCGCATCCGGAGCGGCCGAAAACCGGCAGCGGGGAGTACGGGCCGACGGCCGCGCTCATAGACGAGGCTATTTTTGAAGGCGCGGTCCTGCGCGTGCGTCCCAAAGCCATGACGGTCATCACCACCGTGGCCGGCCTGCTGCCCATTTTCTGGAGGGCGGGCACGGGCGCTGAAATCATGACCCGCATAGCGGCCCCGATGTTCGGCGGTATGATCAGCGCCGCGCTGCTTTCCATGTTCATCATTCCGGCGGCATACAAATTGCTGCTGCTCCGGCAGACAAAGGAAGCGAATAAGCGGACGGAACCCGCCGGGCTGCAACGCTCAGGGCAGCAACGCCCCTGACATGGCCGAAAATGGGGACTTCAAGGATCTGTAGGCAGGGTAATCCCTCAGTAGTCCATGGAGTTTTTGTGCCCCGGTATGGACCCGCATGCCGACCGGGGCAGCCTGTTTATCGCCGGTCAAGCGGGCGGGCCGAAAGCGCCGTGATTACGCCGCTGAGGACGCTGAGAAAGAAACGTTCCATTTGCCGGTCATAACTTTAGAGCGGCAACATGAAAAAATTTCGGCAACATGAAAAATATTTATTTGGACTTGACACTGGTCATAGACTGCGCTAAATCGCAATCCGCCGTCTGTAAACTTTTTTGAAAAATTTCCGGATATGTCAATGAATTCGGCACGATTCTTGCTACACACACACACACACACACACACACACACACACACACACACAACAGCGCAAGCTTCTTAACTTTTCCCCGGTCGGGGCTAAATTTCAACGTATTCCCCCGTCGAAAACCCGCCGGGGCTTTTTGTGTTTTAGTCCCGCTTGCCGCCTCACGTTCAGCCCCGCTTTCAGCAGCAGGCTTCGCAGCGTATTTCTCTGCCTTCCGCGCGGCGTTTTCCCCCGCACCTTCCAGACCGTTCCGGGTGCGGCCCGGACGGCGTTCTTGACGCACGGGAGGGTTACATGGTGCTGATGGTTCCTACACACAAGGCCAAGAGCATACTGTCCGAGATGACCAAACGGGCCGGCGAAGGCGAAGCGGTGTTCATCGAACGTTACGGCAAACCCGTGGTCGCGCTGGTGCCGGCCTCATACGTGCGGCGCGTCAAGCGCATCGGCATTCTTGCCGGAAAGCTCACGCTGCCCGCCGATCTGGACGCGCAGACCGGAGGTCCGGCCTGATGCGGGTGCTTCTGGACACCAATGTTCTGCTCCGCACCCTGGCCGGCGACCCTTCCATTGAAGGTATGCGGGACATCCTTCTGGCGGAGGAGACCGAGGTCTTCGTCAGCGCCGTATCGTGGTGGGATATAGCGGCGCGCATTGAAGTCGGGCTCTTGCGGGCCGATTTGAAAGAACTGCGCGAGGCCGCCGCCGAGAGCGGTTTTATCGAGCTTCCCCTGCGCGGGGAGCATGTCGGCGCGCTGGCTCCCCTGCCCGCTTCCGGTCTGAAGAACACCTCCTTTGCGCTCATGATTGCGGCTCAGGCGGAGAGCGAACCCATGCGCCTGATCAGCGCCGATGCGCGCCTTGCAGGCCGTCCCTTCCTGTTTTTGCGGGCGTGAGACCGTTTTCGCAACCATCCGTCATTGTATCGAATTGTATGATGCACAACGCCCCCACCGTGACCTTCATCACCGGCCATTATTATCCGTCTCCGCGCAGGGCGGGGTTTCACAATCTTGCCGATGCCGCGCACAGGGCGGGATACAGGGTGAACTTCATCACCGTCGGCTACAGCGCGTGCTCCTATCTGCGCGGCGACTACCGCACGCGCCTTCCCGGTATTCGGAAAAATTGCAATACACCTGTGGAAATCAAGCCGAATTTCATTTCCTACGTGTACTTTACCCCCTGGCATCCGCACACCCTGATCCTGCCTGTTTTGAACCGCTGCACCATGACCTTCGTGAACCGCTACGGAAAGAATATCCCGGCGTCGATGCTCGCGCTGCTGCGGGAAACGGGCATCTTCGTTTTTGAAAGCATGTGCGGCCTGTTTCTGTTCAAGCGTATCCGCCGCGAGAATCCGGCGGCAAAGACGGTGTACCGCGTTTCCGACGACATACGCGTTTTGCGTTCAACGCATCCCCGCCTGCCGGCACTTGAGCGGGAAATCGCGCCGCTTTTCGACTTGGTGAGCGTACCGGCCTCCGTCATGCTGGAAAAATTTCCCGGTCTGCCGTCCTTGCGCCTGCATCGACACGGCCTGGACAAAGCCGTCTACGACGCCTGCGCGACATCACCGTATCAGCCGGGAAGCAGCAACGCCGTGTTTGTCGGCACAGGATACCTTGATACGGCCTTTGTCCGCCATGCGGCCCTGGGCAATACGCACTGCAACTTTCACATTATCGGCCCGTTTGTTGATTCTCTCCGCTTGAGCAACGTGCGCTTTTACGGGGAAATGCCCTGCGCCGCCACTGTTCCCTATGTCAAATTCGCCGATGTCGGGCTGATGAATCTGCTGTACAGGAACGATGCCTCGAAAACGTTCACCGATTCTCTGAAAATTATCCAGTACCGCTATTGCGGCCTGCCTATTACGGCCCCTGAGTTTTTGAACCTGCGGCGGGACGGCGTTTTTTACTACCGCCCCGGCGATGCGGAATCCTGCGCGGCGGCGCTGCGCGAAGCGTCGGCCTCCGGGCGCGACGCGGAACGGGCGCGCGAGGTGCGTTCTCTGGATGAAATGTTTGCCGAGATGTTCGGCCCGTTGCACAGGAGCGCGGCATGAGTTCCGTCATTACGGGCCGCAAGATACGCATGGCCGTTATCGGTTGCGGGCGCATCGCCGTAAACCATTTCAACGCCGTCGCGAAGCATGCCGCCGACCTTGAGCTTGCCGCGCTGTGCGATGTCGATGCGGCACGGCTGACGAAACACGCCGAAGCCTACGCGGTACCCGGTTTCCTACGTTATGAGGACCTGCTGCGGGAGAGCGACTGCGACCTTGTTTCCCTGTGTACTCCCTCAGGTCTGCATGCCGGGCAAACCATGCTCGCGGCGCGGTACGGCAAACATGTAATGACGGAAAAACCCATGGCCACGCGCCGGCAGGACGGCCTCGACATGGTCAGGGCCTGCGACGAGGCCGACGTCCGCCTGTTTGTCGTCAAACAGAACAGACGCAACCCCACCCTGCAGCTTTTGAAACGCGCCGTGACGGAAAAGCGCTTCGGCAAAATCTACATGGTGCATATGAACGTTTTCTGGACCAGACCGCAGGAATATTACGATTCCGCAACCTGGCGCGGCACCTGGGAGATGGACGGCGGAGCCTTTATGAATCAGGCGAGCCATTACGTCGACCTGCTGGAATGGCTTGTCGGTCCCATTGCCGACGTGCAGGCCATGACCGGCACCCTTGCCCGCGACATCGAGGTCGAGGATACCGGCGTGTTGAACGTGCGCTGGCGCAACGGCGCGCTCGGGTCCATGGCCGTGACCATGCTGACCTGGCCGCGCAACCTTGAAGGCTCAATCACGATTCTGGGAGAAAAAGGCACGGCGCGCGTGGGCGGCGTGGCGGTGAACGATATCCAGGTCTGGGATTTTTCCGATGCACGGGAGTACGATGCAGGGATCAGCACCGCAAATTATGAGACAACTTCAGTCTACGGTTTCGGGCATCCCCTCTATTTCAAGAATGTCGTCGACGTGTTGCGCGGCGCGGCCGAGCCGGAAACGGACGGACGCGAAGGGCTGAAAGCGCTGGAAGTTCTGATAGCTGCCTATATTTCCGCCAGAGACGGCAAAACCGTGTCGCTGCCCCTGCAGTATTAGGGAAGTGCCGATTAAATGGGGCTCTGCCCCAAACCCCGCCGGGGGAAATGATTTCCCCCGGACCCCCTCATCGGGGATGTGCTTTTTCAAGGTTAAACTGCTCTCTATGGACGACCGCGTGGAATTTATCGACCTGCAAGCCCAATTCCGCCGCATTGAAGCCGGCGTGCGCGCCCGCACGGACGCGGTGTTGGCGCACGGCCGCTTCATCATGGGGCCTGAAATCGAAGAACTCGAAGGGGAACTTGCCCGTTTTTGCGGCGCGAAACACTGCATAAGCTGCGCTTCGGGCACCGAGGCTCTCATCATGGCGCTCACGGCCTGGGGCATCGGTCCCGGCGATGCCGTGTTCGTGCCGGCGTTTACGTTCTTCGCCACGGGGGAAGCACCCGCGCTGCTCGGGGCAACGCCCGTGATCGTCGATATCGAGCCTGCCGGCTTCAGCATGGACCCCGGCGCGCTTGCAAAGGCCGTCGCGGCTGTGGAAACGGGGGACGCTTCCCTGTATCCTCTCCCCAAAGCGGCGCGGGAGCGGCGTCTCCGGCCGCGCGTCGTCATTCCCGTCGACCTGTTCGGGCAGGCGGCGGACTATGACGACCTGTTTCCCATCGCGGCGCAGCACAGCCTGCACATGCTTGAGGACGCCGCCCAGTCCTTCGGCGCGGAGTACCACGGCAGGAAAACCTGCGCCCTGGGCTGCGACGTTGCCGTCACGAGTTTTTTCCCGGCAAAACCCCTGGGCTGTTACGGCGACGGCGGCGCGCTTTTTACCGAAGACGATGCGACGGCGGATGTCCTGCGTTCCATACGCGTACACGGCAAGGGCAGCGACAAGTACGACAACGTGCGCATAGGTCTTAACGGACGCATGGACACGCTGCAGGCGGCGGTGCTTTTGGCGAAGCTTCCTGTTTTTCCGGAAGAACTCAATGCCCGGCAGCACGTTGCCGCGTGGTATGCGGAGCAGTTCGCGGACATTGAAGGCGTGCTGCTTCCCGTTGCGCAGGACGGGCAACGCCATGTTCGGGCGCAGTATGTCATACGCACGTCGGAGGGGAAACGCGACGCCCTTGCCGAGTATCTCAAGACTAAAGGTATCCCGACCAATATTTACTATCCCAAGCCCATGCACATGCTTGAGGCGTTCAGGGGACTCGGCTACGCGCCGGAGGCCATGCCCGTTGCCCTGGCCGTGTCCCGAACCGTCCTGGCCCTGCCTTTCCATCCCTATATGTCGGAAAGCGACGTCGCGCGAGTAACAGGGGCCGTCAGGGAGGCGTTGCGGTGAGCGAAGCGTTTTTTGTTCACGAGTCTTCCTATGTGGACGAAGACGTGAGCATCGGCCGGGGTACGAAGATATGGCATTTTTCGCATATCCTGTCCCGCACGCGCATCGGGGAAGACTGCACTATCGGCCAGAATGTCGTTGCCGGACCTAATGTTTGCATCGGCAACGCTTGCAGGATTCAGAACAATGTCAGCATCTACAAGGGCGTCACGTTGGAGGATGATGTTTTTTGCGGGCCGTCCGTGGTGTTCACCAATGTGTTCACGCCGCGCGCGCACATCCGTAAAATGGACGAGGCGCGGCCGACGCTTGTCAAACGCGGCGCGAGCCTGGGGGCCAACTGCACCGTTGTGTGCGGGGTCACCGTCGGGCGTTTTGCGTTTGTGGGCGCTGGGTCGGTTGTGACGAAAGATGTGCCGGACTACGCCTTGGTGTACGGCAACCCGGCGACGGTGCGCGGCCGGGTGTGCGAATGCGGAGAAAAACTTGGAGCGGACATGCGCTGCACGGCGTGCGGCCGTGAATGGTTCGACCGTGACCGGGGAGATGCGAAATGAAGGCGTTGGAGCTTCATAATGCATCTTCACCATGTAAGTTGAGATGGCGCGAGCCCCATGGCGGCGGCAATTGTTTTGACGGTGGATGTACGTGGGCTGCTTTTCGGCATCTCCATCTGCGCAAAGGCAGATTGAGAAATATGCATGCGCCCTGCGACCTCCGCTTGCGTCAAACCAAGATGCTCACGCCACGCCCTGACAGGAGATATCTGTTCCCGGAAAACACGTGCGGCCACTTCGTGCGGAACGGTTGCTTCGCTCTGCTCCTGTTCCTCAGCGTCAACAAAAGCGGCAATATAGTCTTC
>JAITDR010000092.1 GCA_031282465.1 Desulfovibrio sp. | reverse complement strand
AGCGAGGCATGCTTCCGCATCCGAGCGGAACACCGCCAGCAACTGCAGGTAGCGGCTTTGCGACCCGCCGATGCGGGCAAGCCCGAGGGCGGTGTCCACGCCCGCGATTGTCGGGAGAGGCGGCTCGGGCGGAGCATACAGAGGCGCCCGCTCTTTGCCGTATTCACCTGCGCGGATGAATCCCTGTCTCCGGCCTGCGTCGGCACGCAACTGCGGGTACGGCGCCTCCGTCGTGTACGGCATCGCGTCCGGGCTTTGCCCGGAACGGACAGAAGATGATTGCGGAGGGGGGGGGCCGGCACCTGCATCGAAAGACGCGGCCGGACCTTGCCCGGAGCGGACCAATGGTGGAAGCGCGGGGAGCGGTTCCCCGAACGCGTTCTCGGAAGTACCGTCAGGCGGTGCCTTGAAGCGTTTGCCGACGGGAATCCATTGTTTCAACACCGCATCCAGCTTGCCGATATCTATGGGTTTGGCGAGGACATCGTTGAAGCCGTTTTCCAGAAACATCTCCCGCATGCCGGATACGTCGCCTGCCGTCAGCGCGACAACGGGCAGCGTACGGCATCTCTCCTCGTCCATGCGCCTGACGGCGTGCGTTGCCGCCACGCCGTCCATCACGGGCATCATGTGATCCATCAGCACAAGGTCGAAGGGGCGCTGCCGCACCAGTTCCACGGCCTCGCGGCCGTTCGGGCAGACGGTAACGCGCATCCGGTAGGGATTGAGCAGTCCCCGGGCCACGAGCAGATTGCCGGGCAAATCGTCGACGACCAGCACTTCGGCTTCCGGAGCAATGAAGGAGGCGCGCAACGCGCCCGGTCGCTCGGCGGCCGTACCGGCTATGTCGCCCATGGGCGCCCTGTCGGCCGCGGTTTGGACCAGGACGGCCGTAAATACCGACCCTTTGCCGTACTCGCTCCGCGCCGTGATGTCCCCGCCCATGGCCCGGCACAGGCTGCGGGCTATGGCCAGACCGAGGCCTGTGCCCTCAATGCCGATGTTGCGTTTTTCGTCGATGCGCGTGAACTCTCCGAACAGTTTGGGCATATCCCTCCGCCGGATGCCGACGCCGCTGTCTTCCACCGCAAAGGTCAGCCTTACCGCGTCTTCCGCGGGTGCGGAGCCGCTTCCCACGTCCGCCTCCCCGGACCGTTTCGAGCCGGGCTCGGAGTCTGCGCCGCGCGCAACCGGAGTATCCTGTCTACCGTCGACCCCTGCGGAGCGTTCGGTTCCGGAGCCGGCCGGCTCCTCGGCAGGCGCACAGGAAACAGACAATCCGACAAAGCCGTCTTTTGTGTATTTCACGGCATTGCTCAGGAGATTGATCAGGATTTGCCTGATGCGGCCGGCATCGCCGATCATGGAGCGGGGAATGTCGGGAGAGATGTGCACGCGCAGTTCAAGGCCGGCCTTTGCCGTCCCGGCTCGGACTACAGTCAGTACATCGTTCAGGAGAGAGGCCGTTTCGTAAGGAGCGGGGTGCAGGGGCAGGTTGCCGGATTCGATTTTGGAAAAATCGAGAATGTCGTTGATAACGGCCAGCAGAGTCGTCCCGGCATCGCTTATGCCCTTGATGTATTCAAGCGCTGCGGGCGTGCCGTACGCCCGCAGCGCCAGTTCGCTCAATCCGCTGACGGCGTTCATCGGCGTGCGGATTTCGTGGCTGGCGCGGGCAAGAAATTCGCTTTTGGCCTGTGCGGCGCGCTCGGCGGCGACCGTCTGCAGGCGCAGTTCGCGGGTGCGCTGTTCCACTTCCGCTTCCAGTTCTCTGCCGATTCTTCTGCTTTTTACAAACATGACGGACAGAAGCCCGATGGTGCCGAGAAAAAGCGCCAGCCCGGCGAGCAAATAGGGCATGCGTGCGCGGGCCAGCGCGCCGCGATAGTCGAATACACGCCTTTTCCATTGTTCCGCTATTGCGTCAACCTTGACCAGGTTCAGCGCCTTGCTGATAATCGAACAGAGGATTGTTTCCGACTTGTTGAGGGCAAAAAAGGATTCATAGTTTTGGTTAAAGGCGATATTTATCTTAAAATAGGGTTTTTCCATGTAATGTGTCATGCTGTTGAAATGGTTTTGCGTACTCATGACCATATCTACTTCATCGCGTTCCAGAGCGGAAAAAAGCTGCCATACATCAATATATTCTTTTGTCAGCTTGTGGTCAGGGAACAATTTTCGGAAGAGAAAAGTAGGTGCTACATTCTGTATCAAACCTACTCTAAGATTACGTATATCGTATAACGTAACATTAGGATAGTCATTTCGGGAAACCAGTGCGAAAGAATCCTGCATGAAAGGCTTTTCCGGCCATAAAAACTTGCCTTCTCTTTCAGGTGTTTTGATAAGCTCTGTTATAATTGACAATTTTCCACGTTCAAGCATGTCCAGCATGACAGGCCACAGGATCGGGTCCTGATGAGCACGGACGAAATTCAGACCGGTGAGCTTGTTGATTTCTGCCAGCACGTCCAGGGCACAACCCTGCCAAGCTTTCTCCTGTTCGTTATAAAAGGCAATGGGATAATTATCGTATTCCATTCCGACAAGAATAGGTTGCTTACTTCCGTATATACTATGCCTATAAACATACTCTTTTTCCTCAAACGACAATTGTGCAATAAATTTATTGCGGATATAATCTTTACTTCCTTTATTATAGAAAGCTGTTAAATAGTCAAGTGCGCCGTTGTCGAGAGCTTTTTGTACTATGGCGATAAGCGGTGCAAGTTCCGGGTTCAGGGTCGCAAGAGAAAGGGGCGCAAACACAAACGGCATCAGGTCTTCCGTAAGAATATCGCTGTAGGTGTCAAAATAGGATTCTTTATCCACAAAGGCATCGACGACCTTATCCTTGAGCATACGGTAGGCTGCGTCATGGCTGTCCGCATAAACGACCTCGAAGGTTTTTTTGAGAGAACCCTCAGCCAGTGCACGGGTATCCGATCCGGCGAGAAAGGCGTAGCGCACAGGTCGAGACGCGGCCGTCTCCGAGAGGTCGGCGGCATCGGCAAGGCGCATGCACCGCAGCGACTGCTCCCAAAGGGCCGACGTGGCCGACGAGGCCTGCCGGCGTTCCGGTGTCGAGCTCAAGGTGCCGGTGAAATCCACTTCAAAGGAAGCGAGATCATGCAGCAGTTGATTCCGGTCATAAAGGGAGGGAGCGAAATGTATGCCGAAAAGCGTACTCAGCCAGTCGCACAGCAACACGGCATAGCCCCCCAGCCTGCCGTCCGATTGATAATAACAGCCGATGCCCGGTTCAGTCCCGTAGACAAACGACGAACGCCTGCCGAGCAGGCGTTCGACAGCTTCTTTTTCTTCCAGCGTAACGCCGGGGATATCCCGGTAGCCCACCCGGCTGAAATCCACCTGAGCGGCCGCGCCGTATCGCGGCCACAGGCACATAAGGCAAAGCGCGAGCAGGTAGGCGGAGAAACGGATCGGCATGCTTTTTCCGTCGTGAGCGCAAAATAATGAAGTAAAATCGGCCTTTCCCTGACGTCTCCCGCTCCGAACTACGCTTGTATAAAGCTCCCGGATACCTGTTCAAACAGGTCGACCAGCATCGGGTCGAAGTGCGCACCTTTGCCTTCCACGATAATCCTGAGCGCTTCCTCGTGAGTGAACGCGTTTTTGTAGGGGCGCTCCGAGGTCAGGGCGTCGTACACATCGGCCACGGCCATCATGCGTCCGAGCAGGGGAATGTCGTTCCCGGCAAGACCGTGGGGATAGCCGTCGCCGTTCCATTTTTCGTGGTGGAAGGCGGCAAAGGTTTTCGCGTAGTGTAAAAAACGGCTGTCGCCCTCATCGTCTTCGAGTCTCTCGATAAAACCCACGCCGAAGATCACGTGCTGTTTCATTTCGTTGAATTCCGCCGGGGTCAGTTTCCCCGGCTTCTTGAGAACATTGTCGCTGACGGCGATTTTGCCTACATCGTGCAGTTGAGAGGATTGGACGAGCAGATCCACATCCCACTCGAAGGCCTGCTCCGGCGCGATGCCCCTGCCGACGACGGCCGTCAGCAGACTGCGCAGATAGCGTTGCGTGTTGGCTATGTGCTGCCCGGTCGTGCCGTCGCGGCCTTCCACCATCTCGACCATGGCCGCCAGAATTTTATTCTGCAGTTTGAGGATGGTCTTTGTTTTGGCCTCGACCATACCCTGCAGGTTGTCGTTGTAGTGCTGCAGTTCGCGCTTCTGATTTTCCAGCAACAGATGCAGGGCAACGCGCTTGCGCAACAACGGCGGCGCAAAGGGTTTCGTTATATAATCGACGGCGCCGAGCTGCAGTCCGTGCAGTTCGTCGTCGTGCGCGTCCAGGGCGGTCAGGAAAATAACCGGAATATCCCTTGTCTCCGGAGCGGCTTTGAGGATTGTGATTGCCTCGAAACCGTTCATCTCCGGCATGTCCACGTCAAGCAGTACCAGATCCGGCTTGCTCCAGCGCAGCACATCCAGCATTTTCAACGCAGAGGGGGCCGTCAGCACGGAGTAGTCTTCAGACAGCGCCGTTTTCCCGACCATAAGATTGGTGCGGTTGTCGTCCACCAGCATGACCAATGCGCGGGATCGGTTCGTCATTCTTATGCCTCACCGGATCATGTGCGACGGAGGCGTACTCGGCCGGTGTCGGGAACAGCGGCTTGCCCCGGGACCGGAACCGCTTTTTCCGGTGCGCGGAATGAACGAAAAAAAAGCCCCGACTCCTCACGGGAATCAGGGCCGGCATGCATCGGGGAAGGCGCCTCACTCTTGAAGCATAACCCATACACAGGCTTTGTTGTGTGTGAGCAAAAAACGGGCCGAATGTATTTTTTCCCCGCCCGCGCCGTCGTCGCTTTCCGAGAAAGCAAAAGCTCCTGCACCTGAACTTTCATGCCGCCCGCCCGCCTCAGAAGGAATCGACACTCTGCCCCTCACCATCGGAAACTACACGACAATCACTTCAACTGAATCCATAGCCGATTGTCGCGCAAAAAGCAACAGCTTCGGGGTAAAAAAACACCGTCCTCCGGGCGGCAGGGAGCGCGCCCGTTCGGCGGGAATACGGGATTGCCCGGCAAAGGACAATATCGGATTTGCCTTTTGCCGACGACGAACGTATTGTTTCCGACCGACGACCGGTCGGTTGCCCCGTCCCGGCGTACGGGACCGGCCAGGCGTACCCGCCGCAGCCGATAAAGCGGAACCGCGTGGACGCGGTTTTGCTTTGTCGGTTCGAATTACGAGCGGCTGTTTCCGGCTTTGCCGGGAGTCTGCAGGCAACCTCCCCGGAAGAGAGCATGTTCAAAACGTATCGGTATCGATGATGAAAATTATTACTCCTGCAGCACGCATACTTGCCGTGGACGACGGCCCGGACATCCTCGGGCGGCTGGAGTTTGCCGGCCGCATCTGCTACAAGTCCGAAGAGAAGATCAGCGCGGACTCGGCCGCCCCGTTTCTGGAGAGGATTGTGCGCTCGGGGCATCACAGCGTCATCGAGCATGCCTCCGCTACGGCGCACATCGTCTGCGACAGGGGCGTCAGCCATGAGCTGGTACGCCACCGTATCGCTTCCTTCAGCCAGGAAAGCACGCGCTATGCCGATTATTCGGGAAAACGCTTCGGCAGGGAAATCACGGTCATCCGCCCCTGCTTCTGGCCGGAAGGTTCACCGGCCTACATGATTTGGCTTGATGCCGTGCAGCGGGCGGAAGCGGCCTATTTCGCGCTGCGCGATGCCGGGGCCGCGGCGCAGCAGGCCAGGAGCGTTCTGCCCAACAGCCTGAAAACGGAAATCGTCATTACCTGCAACATGCGGGAATGGCGGCATATTTTTGAACTGCGCTGCGCTCCGGCCGCGCATCCGCAGATGCGCGAACTCATGCTGCCGCTCCTGCGGGATATGCACCGGCGCGTCCCCGCCCTGTTTGCGGACCTGTACGCCGCTTTCGAGCGGGACATGCCGGAACCGGCCCCGCCGCGCAACGCCGTTGCGGCCCCGCTTTTCCCGAAACAAGCGACTTCGCCGTGCGGCACCGCAACGACCCCATAATTTTTCCGACAGTCAACCTGAATTCCCCCACAAATCAGCGTAGTACCGTGTAACGTATAAATTTTCGCATCAGCTCAATGCGGGGGTTCGGAGCAGCGCCCCGGCCGCCGGAGACGTAAAAACAGGTGTTACCCGGCAGCAGATGCGACAGTAGTGAAGCTGAAATATCTGTGACGGCGTTGAGGGCGGGCTTCATACGGGCAACGTTTCCCGGAGATACGGAAATACGGACAGGACGCGCGGCAGAATGCCCTGCATATAGGCGATCAGCACCCCGTAATTCGTGACCGGGACGCCCCGCATCTCGGCAAGGGACCGGCGATACTGCATTTCTCGCCGGGTCAGCATGCAGCCGCCGCAGTGCACGACCAGCCTTACAGAGTCCGTTCGCTCGGGAAACTCTCCGCCGGAAGCAAAGGCAAAGTCGGGCTTTTTCCCCGTATACTGCCGTATCCAGCGCGGCAGCTTGACCGTGCCTATGTCGTCGCACTGCCTGCGGTGCGTGCAGCCCTCGCAGATCAGCACCCGGTCGCCGTCTTCAAGGGCATCCAAAACCGTCACCCCCGCCACGGCGGCGTCGAGCATGCCTTTGTAGCGGGCCATGAGGATGGAAAAGGAAGTCAGGGGGACATCTTCGGGCGTATCGGCCGACACCTTGGCAAAGACCTGGCTGTCGGTGACGACCAGGGCCGGCTTTTTGCCCAGCGCGGCCAAGGTATCCCGCAGTTCGTGCTCCTTGACGACCACGGCTGTGGCGTCGGCTTCCAGAATGTCGCGTATGGCCTGCTGTTGCGGGAGGATAAGCCGGCCTTTGGGCGCGGCCTTGTCTATAGGCGTCACCAGGACGGCGAAATCCGTCGGACGCAGCAGGTCCCCGACCAGCCGGAACTTCGCTTCTCCGCTTTGCAGAAGGGTTGCGAGCCTGTCCCTGAGCGTTTCTATATTGTCGCCGCGCGTCGCGCTGACGTACAGTTCGTTTTCCCGCGCTTCGGGATGCGTCGCCGCCGAATCGCACTTGTTGTACACCGTGATCAGAGGCAGACGCCGCGCCGCGCACAGTTCGCGGATTTTCCGGTCCGCCTCGTTCAGCCCGGAACCGGCCTCCGCCACAAGCACCGCCGCATCGGCGCGGGCCAGTTCCCGCGCCGCCCGCTTGACTCTGAGGTCGCCCAGTTCGCCCTCGTCGTCCATGCCCGGCGTGTCCACAAGTATGACCGGGCCGAGGGGCAGCAGTTCCATAGCCTTGCGCACGGGGTCCGTAGTCGTGCCCTTGACCGGGGAGACCAGGGAGACTTCCTGTCCGGCGACGGCGTTGAGCAGGCTGGATTTGCCGGCATTGCGCCGCCCGAAGAAGCCGATATGCGGCCTTTCGCCCGACGGGGTCTCGTTCATCAAAAATTCCTTGAACTTCTCTTACACCCGGAAATCCCGGCTGCCGTTTTCTATGTCTTTCAGCCGGCCGGTGACCATGGTGCGGATTTTTTCACTCGGAATCTTCGTCAGTTCGGCGGCGATCAATGGATCGCCCAGCGCCCGGCTTTCCGGCCCGGCATAGTCCATGAGGTATTCCTTGAGGGTCATGAGCGCGTTGGGATGACAACAGTTCAGGATTTGCCCGGACTTGCAGAGGGCCATGAAACGGTCGCCGGTGCGCCCTTCGCGGTAGCAGGCGGTGCAGAAGCTGGGGATGTGGCCGAGGCGCATGAGCCAGGCGACGACTTCGTCCAGGCTGCGGTTGTCGTTGACGTGAAATTGCGCGGAGA
>JAITDR010000055.1 GCA_031282465.1 Desulfovibrio sp. | reverse complement strand
CAGGCTGCCGAAAATACCGTGACCCGTGTGCTGTCGAACGCGCCGCAGTACGCTCCGGCCTACCTTACTCTGGCCGATATCTACCTCACGCGCAATATGCCGGACGCGGCATTGATGATACTGGACATGGGCCGCAAGGCGGTCCCGGACGACACCTCCATCCCCATGGCCGCCTCCGCTGTCCTGTCTCAGTTGCAGCGCTACGGCGATGCCGTAAAAATGCTGGAACAGCCTGCGGAGAACGAGAACCCCCAGGTGGCGGAAACCGCCCTGCTGCGCATCGCCGCGCTGTACACAGCCCAAAAGAATATCGCCAAGGCTGTGGCCGCTTACGACCGCCTGCTTGCGCTCAACCCGGCCTCGACCATCGCCGCTGAAGGTCGCATCCGGGCGCAGATCGGCGCGAAACAGCAGAAAGTCGCCCTGGCCTTCGCCGAGAAACGGCAGAAAGCACGCCCCGACGATGCCGCCGCCGCCTTCATGGTCGGAGAATGCGCCGTAGCCGCGGGCGACGCGCAGAAAGCCGAAAAGGCCTACCTTCGCGCCCTTGATCTCGCCCCCTCCTGGGAACAGCCCCTGCTGATGCTGGTACGCATATACGGCGCTACCAAACGTACCGACAAGGCCGTAAAACTCTGCAGCGACCTGTATGCCGCGCACCCGGACAACCTCAACGCCGCAATGTACGCGGCAATGATTCTGGAGCAGTCGGGTAAATTCACCGAAGCCGAAACCCGCTACCGCAAACTCATCGCGGATAAGCCGGAATACTTGGCCGCCGTCAACAATCTCGCCTTTCTCCTGACCCGGCACAAGCCTACCCCGGAACGCCTGGAGGAGGCCGAGGAACTGGCCGGCAAGGCTGCCGCCGGCGGCGCCTCGCAGCCCCTGGATACTCTGGGCTGGGTCCGCATGCTGCGCGGCAACGCCGCCGGAGCGGAAGAAACCCTGCGCAAAGCGCTGGCGGCTAAGCAGGACAACACCTTCGCCCGTTACCACCTGGCCGAAGTGCTGGCCGCATCCGGGGATGAGGAAAAAAAGAAAGAAGCCGAGGAACTGCTCAAAGCGCCTGCGGCCGATAAAGCTTTCCCCTTGCGGGCCGATGCCGAAAAACTGCTCAAGCGCCTGCGCGGCACCGCGCCTGCCGCAGCGGCGCAGGCCAAACCGGCGCAAAGTAAGCCCGCGCAAAGTAAACCCGCGCAAAAGAAACCGGCACAGAGCAAGCCCGCGCAGAAGAAACCGGCATCGAATAAAGGCGCCGCATCAGCCGGGTAGCCGAGGGAACAGAGAGATGGAGATGCCATGACCGATGTCCGTGATTCCGGCCTGCCCGCGGGCTACGAGCCGGAAACCGTGGAGGCGCGTCGCCGCGCTTTATGGGAAGAACAGAAGTTGTTTACCCCCGACCTCGGCGCGGCCGCCGAAGCCGGCGCCTTTTCCATCGTCATCCCGCCGCCCAACGTCACCGGCAACCTGCACATGGGTCATGCCCTGAACCTCACCCTGCAGGATATCCTCTGCCGGCATCAACGCCGGCTCGGCAGGCAGGTGCTGTGGGTGCCCGGCGAAGACCACGCCGGCATCGCCACCCAGAACGTCGTCGAACGCCGCCTGAAGGAAGAAGGCAGCAGCCGGCACGATTTGGGACGCGAGGTCTTCGTTGAACGGGTTTGGCAATGGAAGGAAGAATACGGCAACAACATACGCCGCCAGATAAAGGCGATGGGCGCGTCCGTGGACTGGAGCAGGGAGCGCTTTACCCTCGACGAGGGGCTGTCCCGCGCCGTACGCAGGGTGTTTGTCCGTCTGTATCACGAGGGGTTGATTTACAAGGGGTTATATATCGTCAACTGGTGCAGCCGTTGCCGCACCGCCCTGGCCGACGACGAGGTCGAGCACAGGGCGCTCAAAGGCATGTTGAGCTTTGTCCGCTATCCTTTGGAAGACGGCTCGGGCCATATCACCGTAGCCACCACCAGGCCGGAAACCATGCTCGGCGATACGGCCGTGGCCGTACACCCCGAAGACGAACGTTATCGGGATCTGATCGGGAAAAAGGCGCGACTTCCCCTGCTTGACCGCCTCCTGCCGATTATCGCCGACCCCTATGTGGACCGTGAATTCGGCACGGGCGCGCTCAAGGTCACTCCGGCGCACGATCCCGACGACTGGCGTCTGGGCCGCAAGCACGGGCTGGAGTGCATACAGGTCATCGACGAAGACGGCAATATCAACGACAAGGGGGGGGCTTATGCGGGTCTGTCCAGGGACAGGGCGCGCGACCGGATTGTCGTCGACCTGCGCGACGGCGGCTTTTTGGAGGAAGAACGCCCCTGTGAGCACAATGTCGGGCACTGCTACCGCTGCGGGTCAATCATCGAGCCGTTGCCTTCCCTGCAGTGGTTCGTGTCCGTCAAACCCCTGGCGGGAAAAGCCCGCGCGGCGGTGCCGGAGCAAACCCGCATCTTCCCTTCCTCTTGGGTCAAAACCTACTACACCTGGCTGGACAACATCCGCGACTGGTGCATAAGCAGGCAGATCTGGTGGGGGCACCGCATCCCCGCATGGACTTGCGGAGCGTGCGGTACGCTCGTCGTGCAGGAGGACGCGCCGCAACGCTGTCCCGAATGCGCGGGGAGCAATTTGACGCAGGACTCCGATGTACTCGACACGTGGTTTTCCTCCGCGCTCTGGCCTTTTTCCACCCTCGGCTGGCCGGACGAAACACCGGAAATGCGTCGTTTTTATCCTACGAGCGTGCTGGTCACCGGCTTCGACATTCTTTTTTTCTGGGTGGCGCGCATGCTGATGATGGGGTTGCATTTCACGGGCGAAGTGCCTTTCCGCCGCTGTTATATTCATGCTCTGGTGCGTGACGCCCAGGGCAAAAAGATGTCCAAGTCGTCGGGCAACGTCATTGACCCGCTGCACATGATCGCCCGCTACGGCACGGACGCCCTGCGGTTCACGCTGGCGGCCTTTGCCGCCATGGGCCGGGATATCCGTCTTTCCGAAGAACGCATTGAAGGCTCCCGCCATTTCATGAACAAACTGTGGAACGCCGCGCGCTTTGCGCTCATGAACGCGGACGGAGCGCCCGCCCCTCTCGGCCCCGGCGGGGTACAGGGGCTGCACCACCGCTGGATTCTGCACCGACTGGAAGACCTGAAAACGCAGCAGGGTGCGGCGCTGGACGAATACCGTTTCAACGACGCCGCTCAGGCGCTGTACAAATTCATCTGGGGCGAATTTTGCGACTGGTATCTGGAACTGATCAAGTCCGAACTGCGGGGGGAGGGCAGGCCTCTCGCGCAGTTGGTGCTTTTTGCCGTTCTGCGTGAAACCCTCGTGCTTCTGCATCCCCTCGTTCCGTTCATCACGTCGGAACTGTGGGACGCCCTGCCCGGCCGGGACGCCGTCAAGGACATAGCCCTCATGCCCTTTCCGGCGCCGCGCGACGTCGCGGACTATGCCGAAGACGCCGGGCGCATGGAACTGCTTCAGGGGGCGATAACGGCCGTGCGTACCATTCGTGCGGAACTGAATATTCCACCTTCGCGCAAGGCCGCCGCGTTGATACGTCCGCGTGACGCGGCGGCGCGGGCGCTGTTCGAAGAGCAACGCGAAGTATTTACGGCTCTCGCCGGGTTGAACGATCTGCGTATAGACCCGGCGGTGGAGGCCCCGCGGGCCTCCGCGAGCGCGGTGTCCTGCGGCAGCGAAATCATTGTGCCCCTCAAGGGGTTGGTTGATTTTGCCGTGGAGGCGGCCCGTCTGGACAAAGAACTGGCGAAACTGGGCAAAGAACGCTCCGCCCTGGCCGCCAAACTGGCCAATCCGGCCTTTGTGGAAAAGGCCCCCGCTGAAATCGTGGAACGCGACAGGGCGCGCACGGCTGAACTGGAACAGGCCGAGGCCAAGCTGAACGTTTTTCGGGAAATATTCCGGCAGGAACCCGCGGCCGCAAACTGAAGTGCAGGGGAAGGCAGATTTTTTTGGGCGCTGCCCCATACCCCCCCCCCCGCTACTCCTTCACTCCGGGAGTTGTCGTTTTCACGTGAGCGCCCGTGGGGGAGAGATAACCCGTCAATGCTCGCCGGGTGGTCTGCAAGTCGGGCGAGACATCTTCTATTGTTGCTGCCCACCAACAAGAATAGGAGGGAAATCGGGGAGGAATTACAATGCTGAAACATTTACGAATACAGAATTTCAAGGGCTGGAAGGATACCGGCGACATCCAAATGGCTCCTATTTCATTGTTCTTTGGTGCCAACAGTTCAGGGAAATCCAGCATCGGTCAATTTCTGATGATGCTCAAGCAGACTGTTGAATCGCCTGACAGGAAGGCCGTTTTCTATCCCGGAGGAAAAAATTCTGCTGTTCAGCTTGGTTCCTACCGGGAGATGGTTTTTCATCGCTCCCCGAAGAACAAGATAGCCTTTGCTTATCGCTGGTCGTTGCCGGAAGAATTGAAATTTAAGGATCCCCTGAAGGAACCTCTATCAGGCGGGATTTTTTCCGGAAATGTCGTAGATTTCAGTGCTGAAGTCGCATTAAGCGATGCAACAAAGCATTTGCTCCGTGTTTCACATTTCAAATATCGTCTTTTAATGAATGATATTCAGTCGCTTTCCATAGGATTGTTCAGAAATTCGGACAAGCGTGGATATGTTGCATCAGCGGAAGAATATACTCTTGTCAGAAAACAAATGCGCGCATGGGCGATCAAGGATGTTGTCCGATTTTATGGTTTTCCTGACGAGGTAGTTGCCTATTATCAAAATGCAGACTTCGTCCAGAAGTTTAATCTTGAGCAGGAAAAGCTGTTCAATTCTATTTTTTACTTGGGGCCGCTTAGAATGAAAGCGGAAAGATTTTATACATGGGGAGGTATCACTCCTGAAAGTGTCGGCTTTTCCGGCGAGAATACCGTCGCTGCCGTTTTGGCTGCGAGAGATCGAAAAATCAATTTGGGTTACAGGCGACCTGCAAAACCGCTGGAGGAAATACTCGCACTGAAATTGACGGAGATGGGACTGATAGAAGAATTTAAAGTCAATCCCCTATCTGAGCAGCGCCAAGAGTATGAGGTGAAGATTCGCACCAAAAATTCAAAGGATTGGGTTGATCTTCCCGACACAGGCTTCGGCATATCGCAGGTTTTGCCGGTGCTGGTGCAGTGTTTTTATGCCCCTGCCGGTTCAATCATTATCATGGAACAGCCGGAAATTCACCTGCACCCCAGTGCACAGTCCGCGCTGGCCGACGTGATGATTGATGTCGTCAACTCCAGGGAAAACGGAGCGGACAGGAATATTCAAATGATCATTGAAACCCATTCGGGGCATTTCCTGCGCCGTTTGCAGCGCCGTATCGCCGAGGGTGTGATTTCACAGAAGAAAGTATCCGCCTATTTTGCCGATGTTGCCGAGTCGCCCACGACTCTGGTGCCGCTGAAAATTGATGAATGCGGCAACATTAAGAATTGGCCGGAGAACTTTTTCGGCGATGAGATGGGCGACATCACCGAACAGGCCAAGGCCGCCGTGAGGAAGCGGATGCGGCAAACTGAAAGGACGAGGGTATCCTCATGAGTCTGCCTGAGCAATGCCTAGTGGATACCAATGTACCCGTCGTAGCCAATCTTGCAGCCCAACCTGACCCAAACTCCGATGTACCTGATGCGTGCGTGCTGGCATGTGTCGAAGCAGTTGAGCATGTCGTCAAAAAGCGCGGTCTGATCCTTGATGCCGGAGACGAAATCTTCGATGAATACCGGCGCCTGCTGTCCATGAAGGGACAGCCCGGCGTAGGTGACCGTTTCATGAAGTGGGTTAACGATAATCGCTGGAGCCTGCCTGAATCTCAAAGGGTGCGCATCACGAAGAATAACGATTCGTACGACGAATTCCCCGCGCATGCCGGATTGAAAGATTTCGACAAGTCAGACCGGAAGTTTGTCGCCGTCGCCAATGCCCGTGCGGATAAGCCGCCGATTTTGCAGGCCGCCGGCAGCAAATGGTGGGGGTGGTGCGGTGCTTTGGCCGAGCTCGGTATCACCGTCCGATTCCTCTGTCCGGAATACGTCAAAGCCAAATATGCCGAGAAAATAGAAACGTGAAGGAAGGATTCTTCAAATTCCCCTCGACGCCTCACTTGGCGACCTTGCCGGGCGTAGACGTGAGGGGCGACAAGGTGATGACGGAACTCGAACGCGTCGAATTTCTGCGGCATGAACTCACTGTCGAAGAAAAGATGGATGGGGCAAATCTGGGTATCTCGTTTGATACCGAGGGGAATATCCGTGCTTGGAACAGAGGCGCTTATTTGCAGTTGCCGGGAACGGGACAGTGGAAGAAGCTCGGTGAATGGCTGGAAATCCGCACCGATGTGCTGTTCGAGCATCTTGCCGGACGATATATTCTTTTCGGCGAGTGGTGCTATGCCCGACATTCAATTTTCTATGACAACCTGCCCGACTGGTTCTTGGCCTTTGATATTTATGACAGAGAAACGAGATGTTTTCTCTCTGTGACAAACCGGGACAGGCTGATGGAAAAAATGTCGTTGATCAAGGTTCCCCGCATCGCTTGCGGGTATTTTTTTTTCACCGAACTGAAGAAGTTCTTGTCCAAGTCTGCGTTCAGCGATAAACCGGCAGAAGGAATTTACCTCAGACTTGACCAAGGCGACCGGCTTGAAAAGCGGGCCAAGCTGGTACGCCCCACATTTATCCAGACGATTGCGGAGCATTGGTCGCGATCAACCGTCACACCGAATCGCTTGTATCAGAGGTGAAAACGCGTGTGGCGGAGCCTCATGCAATCCGGACACGTTACACGGACGCATTCACTCGAAAAATTCATCGCCGGGGATAATCCGGCTCTTGCGGTAAAACGACGCCCAGGCAAACCACATGGAGTCGACCGCAAGCACAGGCTTCAGCGTCCGGTCGCGGAAGCGCCCGTAGCCGCAGTCCCCTTCGGGCGACCAGCGGCTTTTGCTCATTTCATCCACGATTTCATCTTCAAATACGGTAAAACGTAAAGGCTCCTCAAGGTCGGGCAAGGTGCGCTCGAAAATGCGCACAGCGTCCATGTCCCGGTCATGGAACGCGACCATGGGCAAATTGCCCAACGTGAAATTGACAACCCGGTCCTTGCGTACCTCGTCCTTGATCACCGCGCCGAACGCCTCTTCAACCTCAATACCGAGTACGCGCTTTTTCGGATGCAGCCTGGTGTCCGTAAAACTCACAGGAAAGGGCAGACGGGTATCGTCGTAATAGGTATCCCGACGCTCATAACTGCCGTACGGGTCTTTGCCGTAGGAACGCTTGAAGCCGGTCGAGCGGGACAATACTTCCACCTTGCCCCTGAACCTGTTGTCCAGACCTCCGTAACGCTGCTTGACGCCCTTCCAGCGGGCGGAAAGGACGGGGATGCGCTGCAAACGCCTGCCCCGGAAAGGCCCCTCGATGCACACCGCCATGAGCTGCACCCAGAGACTGCGGCTGATGCGGTCGTACAATACGGAATTGCCGTTGAGCAGCACGCCCGACAGCCCGAAGGACGAGGGATACCTGCCGGCCATGGAACGAAACGCGACCACCGATCCCGTCAGCGGCGAATAGCTGACCGTATAGTTTGCTCCCTCCTTTTCCTCCTCTCCCGGCAGAGGCGGCGGCGGGAGCACGCCGGTGGGATCGGGCAGCGCATCGTTCACGGCCTCATGCCAGACCATGATGCGTCTCGGGTAAACACGCACCAGATCGCCGGGGTAATGGACGACGAAGACGATTTCGTCGTTGTCCATGGACAGGTCGGCGTCGGAAATCGACAGGAACTGCGGCCTGTACAGCGCAGGAATTTTATCCGCATCCAGGCCGGTGCGGGTCACGATGTCGGACAGCCTGCGCAGGTCGTCCACGGAGCACCCCGGCATCTCCGTGGGCTGAAGACCTTCTTCTCCGGCTGATACGGAAGGAGCGGCGGACGGCGCGGCAAGAAGCGGGGGCGGCGCTGCAAGCGCAAGGAACAGCGCTGCAAGAAAGGCAGCGCATCCGGCGCGGACGGAGTTCGGCGCAATGTCGCGTAATTGATTCAACTGATTGAAGTAATTCAACGTGTTCCCGGAAAACAGCGCATCCGGCGCGGACAGGCGTCAGCGCAGCCGGGTTTCCAGATCGTCGACAAGCGCCTGCAACTTGTCCGGCTCCCCGACTTTGTGGTTGTCGCGGTATAGCAGGGCGGACATGTAAAATACGGAGCCGAGGTCCAGAGCCGTACGCGCGCCGTCGGCAAAGGCACGCAGAGCCGAACGCGTTTGCCTGCGCTCGGCTTCGGGCAGGCCGTCGAGCAGGTCGGCAGCCTTGCTTTCAAGGTCGATCAGGGTCTGCGCCCGCTGCTCCATCAAGGCGCGGTGCCGGCCGGTGTCCTTGTCCGCATACAGGGCAGTGCGGGCGTCCCGTTCCAGCATGCCGACACG
>JAITDR010000001.1 GCA_031282465.1 Desulfovibrio sp. | reverse complement strand
GTTCTGATCAAGGCGGACATCATCGGCGCGCTGCTTGGGAAAATCGGCGACGGCTTTGCCGCGGGCAGCATCGGCCAATGCTGGAACTGCCCGGCCGCGGATGCGGAAACGGCGCGGCTTGCCGGCTTTGCCTACCCTTGTTCCCCGGATGCTTACGGGGATTTCCGGCCCGATTTCGCCGGACTTGAGGCATTGTACGACGCCGCGCTCGCGACGGGCCGCTTTGTGCGGCCGTACCGGCTGGGTTGGGACGAACATTACCGCGACTGCGCCTGGCCCCTGCCGGAATGCCGCGTTAATGAATGGGGCTGTCTGGTGGATGTGGAACAGACTCGCCCCCTGGTAATCCCCGAAGGCGATATCCTGCCTTTCGGGGCCTATGAGCAGTGCGGCCCGATTGCCTTGGATATAGCCGTGCCCTGGTTCAGAGAACTGAACCGCCGCGGCCTGCGCGCGTACAATTTTGCTGTGGGGCGCTACCTGACCCACTGGGGCGGCACCGGTAAAATGCGCGCGTACAGTTACAACAAGGTGGAAGCTCATGCCAGGCACTTGTTGATGAAGGGATTTCCGGACTTTGTCGCTTGGTGCAGGGTGAAAAAAAACCGGATGTTCGACTGAACGGCGAAGCTGTTGAGTTACTCTAAACAATCTCTTGACTTTATCCAGGTTTTGTAAATACACCTTGGAGAAAGTCGGCCCGGCATGTTTCAAACGAAGGGACAGAGGATAGTATGCAGGAATTATTGATTGAAGGCGGCGTGCCCCTGAGCGGAAGCATCCACATAAGCGGTTCCAAAAACGCCGCCCTGCCCATACTGTTCTCTTCCATACTTTTGGATTCACCCGCCGTTTTTCATAATGTCCCGCGCCTGCGCGACATAGCCACCACCATCGCCCTGCTCCGCGTGCTGGGGCGACCTGCGGCGTTTACGGATGCGGAAGGGCACTCCGTACGCGTGGAAAGCGGCCCCCTGACCGGCGAGGCCCCCTATGAGCTGGTCAAGACCATGCGCGCCTCGGTGCTTGTGCTCGGCCCGCTCCTCGCCCGTCTGGGGTTCGCCAGGGTAGCCCTGCCGGGAGGCTGCGCCATAGGGGCGCGTCCGGTCGAGCAACACACAAGGGCGCTGGAAAAAATGGGGGCGCGGCTGGAGCTGGAGTCCGGCTACATCATCGGACGCTGCTCGGGCCTGCGCGGCGCGGACATCACCTTCGATTTTCCGACCGTGGGCGGCACCGAGCACCTGATCATGGCTGCCGTGCAGGCCGAAGGCGAAACCATGCTGCGCAACTGCGCGCGGGAACCGGAAATCACGGACCTGGCGAACTTTCTCAACGCCTGCGGCGCGAAAATTTCCGGCCAGGGCACGGATACCGTGCATATTCGCGGTGTCGCCTCCCTGCGCGGCTGCGAGTACAGGGTCATGCCGGACCGGGTGGAGGCCGGTACCTTCCTGACGGCAGCGGCCATAACCGGCGGAAATTGCGACATCATCGGCTGTCCCGTGGAGGAAATCACGGCCGTTGTGACCAAGCTGGGTGAAACGGGCGTCACCGTCGATCCGCACGCCGGCGGCGTAAGCGTGCGCCGCAACGGGAAACTGCGCTGCGTGGACGTGACGACCAGACCCTATCCCGGCTTTCCGACCGACATGCAGGCCCAGATCATGGCGCTCATGACCTTGGCCGAAGGCTCCGGCACTGTGGAGGAAACCATTTTTGAAAACCGTTTCATGCATGTGCCGGAACTTGTGCGCATGGGCGCGGACATTCGTCTTTCCGGGTCCCGGGCCGTCATCCGGGGCGTACCGGCCCTGACCGGCGCCCCGGTCATGGCCTCGGACCTCAGGGCCGGGGTATCGCTGGTGCTGGCCGGTCTTGCCGCTTCCGGAACGACCAGGGTGCAGCGCATCTATCATCTGGACCGAGGCTATGAGCGCATCGAACACAAGCTTGAAGCCGCCGGGGCGCGCATTCGGCGTGTTTGAGCGGCGTCCCCGCAAAAAGAATAATACAGCGTTTCCTTAACCGTCATGTGTACGAAAAAGCCGGTAAGAGAAGTAATCCGCGCCGGCCTCCTTCGGGGCGGAGTCACCCGGCAGACGAAGACGGATGTGCGTTGCATCACAGTTTCTTTTTCAGCAGAGGCGCCGTCAGGATGACGGCGAAACTCAGAGCCGCCATGGGTATGAAGGCCGAACGCAGGCCGACGGCGTGGGAAAGGCAGCCGATCAGCGGAGGGCAAAGCATGAAGCCGCTGAAGCTGATGAACACCACCAGTGAAATGGCGATGCTCGGCGGGATTGTTTTCGACCGCCCGGCCAGACTGTAGCAGATGGGGATGCCGGAAGCCATGCCGAAACCGATCAGAGCCGCTCCCAGAGTGGCCGGGACTATGCCTGCCGGGATTATAAGCAATGCAAAACCGCAGCACATCAGGACGGCGCCGGCCTGAAGCACCTTTATCGCGCCCAAACGCGTGATGAAATTGTCGGCCAGAAAGCGGGCCGTCACCATGGCCCCCATACAGACAATGTAACCCAGTCGGGTGAGTGCTTCGGGCGCTTGCAACACGCCGGTGAAATACACGGCAATCCAGTCGTACATCGTGCCTTCGGCGGCCATGTTTCCGAAAGCCACCAGCGCCAGCAGAAGAATCAGACCGTCCGGCCGGACAAGGCGCGACCTGCGGGGCGCCGGCGGGGCGGGTGCCCGCTCGTGCGCACAGCCGCGCACAGGCTTTGCCGCTTGGACCTCTGCCGGGAGGACGGCGAAGACTTGCTCGTGCGCAAGTCCGCGTACGGGCTTTGCCCGGTCCGGTCCGTCGAGGTCGGCAAGATTTGCGCTGCCCGCGGGGGGCGTGCATGCTTGTTGGTGCCCGATTCCCTTGTCTGCCGGAGGGCCTTGCAGGGAATCGCAGGGTACGAGCCGGGAGCGCAACGCCGCCCAACATGCGGCCGCCGGGATGCCGATGCCGAGAAAATGCGCTCCGGGCCCGATGCCCATGTAGGCCAGAACACCGCCGAGCAGGCCTCCCGCCATGCCTCCCAGGCTCCAGAATCCGTGAAACGACGCCATGATGCTGCGTTTGTGGAGTTTTTCCACCAGCACGGCCTGGGTATTGAGGGCGATATCAAAAAGATTGCTGCTGATGCCGAAAACGGTGAGGCTGATAAAAAGCGTCCGAAAGGATTCGGCAAACCCCAGGCAGGCCAGAGAAAGGATGTTCAGGGCCAGACCCGCGGCCAGGATGACCCGGCTGCCGAAGCGGTTGACCAGAAAGCCCGCCGCAAGCATGCAGGGTAGCTGCCCCAGAGGCGCTCCGAAAAGCGCGGTTCCGAGTTCGGCATCGTTCAGGTCGAGCGCGCGCTGCACGTCCGGAATACGCGACGCCCACGCGGCGAAATTCAGGCCGAAGATGAAAAACAGCACATTCAGGCTGCGGCGGTAGTACGCTTCGGGGGGGCGTAACCCGCACTCGGCCGGGGAAGCGCCGGTCGGACCCATCAATATATCTCCTCGTCAAGGCGCACTCGGCATACTGAAGGTACAGCGCCGATCGGGACCATTCGTGCATCTCCTTGTCACGGCGCGCGCCGCATGCTGCCGGGTACGGGTGCCTTACGTCGAACCCGCCTTCCCGTTGCGGGCAAAGCTCCGACGCGGTCCTGCTCCCGCCCGCCCGTCGCCGTGACGCCTTGATCCTCTATGCGCATGCTTTCTGCCGCCCGAACAGCCGACGTCACACTACCGACTGCGCCGCGCTTCGGCAAGACATGCCCGGCCGTCTCGGCCGGGATCAGCGCATGCAGCCCGATAAGCGCTCCCATATTGCCCAACAAAGTTTTTAGTATCTCGTAACGACATATTGCCGAGAGTTCCGTGCCTTCGTCAACCCTACGGATGCGGTTGACGTGGAACCGACTTCAAATGCGGTAAAGAAGCGCAAGAGTCGGGAGTGAAAAATTTTTTAAAAAAAATATAAAAATTTTCAAGAAAAAGTCATGATATTTTATATACATAGCGAAAAATCAGCAAATATGCTCGATTAGTTTACATTTTTCGGCTCATGACCCCTTGACAGACCGAGGACTTTATGGTTGGAATGGTTCTAACGCGCACAGAGAACACAAGTGAGGTGTAGGGCGTAGAAAATAACGAAACGCTGAATTCCGCTTTGACGTAGAGTGACGGAATTTTTACATCGACTTGATCTCAGGCGATACGCAAGGAAGCATATCGCCGTGCCGTGTCGTCGTTGCGGGCAGGACGAACCCGTTCGGCGGCGGCAGAACGACCGAAGGAATTTTTATGAGAGTAAGCATATACAGCAGGCGGGCGCCGTGGTTTCCGGCCGTGGTGCTGGCCGCAATGTTGATTTGGCCGGGGGTCGGATGGACGGCCGGGCGGCAGGTGGCCGCGCCTGCTCAGCTTCCGACGGGCCCTGCGACAACGCTCAAGGAAACGGTATCCATCAGCTTGGCGTACAGCCCGAATGTGAAATCTTTTCAAGAGTACCGCCAGGCGGCCGAGCACGATGTGCAGCGCGCCCGCAGCGGCTGGTTTCCGCGCGTTGACGCGCGCGCCGGCTGGGGCGTCGATCAGTGGAGCGGCAGCACCTCGCGAGCCAACGAAGCCGCAGGCAGAAGCGCCAATACCACACGTGACTATTACAGCCGCAGCGAAGCCTCCCTCACGGTTTCCCAGACCATTTGGGACGGTCTCGCAACGCTCAACCGGGTGCGCATCGGCAAATCGCGCCTTGATTCCGCGGAAAACCGCCTGTACGACAACGCCGAGGGCATAGGTCTGGACGCCGTGCTGGCGCACGTCGAAGTCTACCGGCAGCGTCGCATCGTCGCGCTGGCGGAACTCAACGTCAAAAACCACAGGTCCATACTGGCCTCACAGTTCGAGCGTCACAAGTCGGGGGCGGCGACCATGGCCGACGTGACCCAGACGCAGAGCCGTCTGGCACGTACAGAGGCGTCGCTGACCGAAAGCCGCGCCGCTTTGGATGTGGCCGTTGCCAACTATGTGCGCCTTACCGGGCGGGATCCCGGGCAGGTGGCTCCACCCACCGCGCCCACGGATGCGTACCCGAGTCTGGAAGCCGCATTGCTGGC
>JAITDR010000194.1 GCA_031282465.1 Desulfovibrio sp. | reverse complement strand
CCGGAGTCCATTCCTCTCAACCTCTCCCCACAGGTTGGGGCGGAGCCTCAAATTGATCGGCATTTTCCCTTCGTGTCGGCCTCCTTCTGGACATCTATCCCGCCGTGTGCCTATTATGTATTGCAGCCTGCCGTGCAGGCACGGAGCGCCGGGAAAAGGGAAAATCCCGGCCGGCAACATCAACAGGTTACATTTGGGAGAAGTATTATGGAATTGTCCCCGGCGACATTGACGCTGATCGTTCTGGGCGTCATGGCGCTGTTGTTCGTCACGGAAGTCACCCCTCTTGCCGTCACCGCCATGGGCGGAGCCATCGCTTTGGGGATATTGGGAGTTATCCCGGCGTCAACAGTGTTTTCAGGGCTTTCAAACTCCACGGTGGTGCTCTTTGCGGGCATGTTCGTCATAGGCGCGGCAATGTTTCACACGGGTCTGGCGCAACGCATCGGCGGCCTTGTGGTGCGGGCCTGCGGGACGAGCGAAAAAAGCCTGATGTTCGGCACCATGCTCGTCGCTGCCCTGCTTTCGTCCGTGTCGTCCAACACAGGCACGACTGCGGCGCTCATGCCGGTGGTCATCGGCATCTGTTCCGTCGCGCGCATTTCGCCGTCCCGGCAACTCATGCCCCTGGCGTATGCCGCGGGCTTCGGCGGGACCATGACCTTGGTCGGCACCCCGCCCAACCTGATAGCCAACGCCGCGCTCAAAGCCTCGTCCATGGAGCCGTTCGGCTTTTTCGAATTCGGCCGCATAGGCGTGCCCATGACCCTGCTGGGCATGGCCTACATGATGTTCATCGGCGTCAGGCTGTTGCCGAAAGGAGGGGATGTGCAGGAAGCGGTGGAAACCGCCGAAGCGGTCGAAAGCGCCGGCGGCGGCACGGTGCGGGAAAGTCCGCGCGGGATGTGGATTACCGGACTGACCCTGCTCGCCGTTGTCGTCGTCATGGCTCTGGACATCAAGAAAATTCCGCTGGAAACGGCGGCGGTCATCGGCGCGGGCGTTCTTATCCTCACGCGCTGCATCGACGAGCGGCTCGCCTACCGCAGTATCGACTGGGTGACCATCTTTCTGTTTGCGGGGATGATGCCTGTTGCGATTGCTCTGGACAAAAGCGGGGCGGGCAAACTTATCGCCGACGGGGTCATCGGGTTCATGGGCGGCAATCCGTCGCCGTACCTGCTGACGGCCGTGCTGTTCATGCTCACTGCCGGTCTCACCCAATTCATGTCCAACACGGCATCGGCGGCCCTGCTCTGCCCCGTGGGGCTCTCCATAGCCAAGGGCATCGGCGTTTCTCCCCATGCCGTGGTCATGGCCGTGGCCATCGCCGCCTCGTGCGCCTTCGCCACGCCCGTGGGCACGCCTCCCAACACGCTGGTGCTGGGCGCGGGCAGGTACCGTTTCATGGATTACGTCAAGGCAGGCCTGCCTCTGACCTTGATCTATCTGGTATTTTGCACCTTCCTTATTCCGCTGCTCTGGCCTTTCGACAAGTGAACCCAGGCTGCCCGTCCTGTGCCGTGTTTCATCCGCCGGCGGCCTGTGCAGTGTCGTTGTCCTGCCAGGCGGCCCGCACCCGCACCTGCCGGCCTGCCTTGTTGGTGAAAAGCAGGTAGCCGTGTTGCCGCCCGAAGACATAGAGGTCGCGTGTAGCCGCCACGTCCTGCCGGCAATATGCCTCTATGAGATCCGTTCTGCCTTCCCGCCACCAGCGCAGGGCGGTCAGGCCGTCGGCGCTTTTGGGGTTGTTCAGCGTGGCCCGAGCCAGATTGTCCAGGGAAAGGCGGTAGGAAAGCTGTTCGTGTATCTTGAGCAACATATCCAGCGTGGGCAGACGGCGAAAGTCGCAGCCCGGCGCATGCGGCGCAAGCACCGCATAATCGAAACGCAGCAGATTGAAGCCCACGACCAGCGGCGCCCCTTCCAGCACCGCGGCCAGAGCCGGGATATCTTCCTGCCCGTACGCACTGAAGGCATCCGTGCGCGAGTCGTACAGCACGGCCACGCTGACGCCCATGGCTCCCGCCTTGTGCCATCCGCCGACCTCGGCGGCTGAACGCCGGGTTTCCACATCCAGCACCACATACTCCTGCCCCGGACAATGCAGCCCGGAACGCCGGGCAATATACGGCACGACAGGAGCGACTTCCGACCCGGCAACGCCCTCCTCCCCCGCACGGCACGCTACCGGGAAATTATGCTCTCCGCCGCTCTCTCCCGGTCGTTCCGGGGAAGACCCGGAAGCCTCCGCGCATCCGATATGACGGGCCTGTCCTTCGCCCTTCTCTTTAGGCCGCTCCGGCTCAGGTTCGGAAGTCCCCTGCATCGAAATGCGCGGCGTCGGTCCAAGCGCGGAGCCGGGGTCCGCCTCGCGGCCGTCGGCGAAGGAATCCGACCCGGAGTCGAACGCGGGGGAAGACGCCGGCAGACCGCTCGGCGGCGTTTGCAGCAGAAGCGCAGCCTCGTCGCGGCAGGCGGGTGTATCCGTGAGCAGTGCTTCCAGCAGACAGGCGGCCCCCTCTTTGTCGATGGGCCGATTGCCGGAGCCGCACTTGGGCGAATGCACGCAGGAAGGGCAACCCGTCTCGCAGGGGCATTCCCGGATTACCGCGAGTACCCGCCGGAGAAGGTCGGGAATTTGATCAAAAGCAGCCCGCGAAAGCCCCGCGCCGCCGGGAATGCCGTCGTACACAAACACCGTGGGCCTGCCCGTCTGCGCATGCATGGGCGTTGAAATGCCGCCGAAGTCGTTGCGGTCGGCCATAACCTGCAGAGGCAGGAGTCCGATGGCCGCGTGTTCCAGGGCGTGTATGGCGCCCATGAAATGCAGGCGAGCCTGTTCGACGGCCTCCTGCGCATGAGGCGGCACCAGTATCCACAGTCCCTCGGTTTCAAACACCAGCGGGGGAAACTGCAACGGAAGCACCCCCAAGAGTTGCCCGTTGCGCACCGAGCGTTTCTCGTACCCGGTGACGAAATCGGTAATGCGCAGCCGGCCCCGTTGGGCGGCCGCTCCCGCGTGGACGCACGACTCGTCGAGACTGAGGATTTCCGTCTCCTTGTGTCCCCGCGCCCTGGTATACCAGGAAGGGCGAAAAGGCCGGGCCAAGGCGCGGCCCGCGCCGAGATCCAGTTCCGTAATCTCGAAATGCCTCCCCAAATGCAGATAAATGCTGCCCGGATGCGCCTCGCGCACCGCCCGCACACCGTCCACCACGCCGATGAGTTCGCCGGACGCGGTTTCAATGACGACATTGCCGCCCGACCCGCGCAGAGAAATCCCCCGTTGCGGACGTTTGCGGGCGGCATACAGTTCCGCGCCGTCGGCCGAACGCAAAAGCAGACCGCGGTGCTCCAACGCGGCAACCGCGGCAAGGGCTTCCGGGCTCATCCAGGTCTTGTCCGGCGCAACGTCCGGCCGCAGGGGGAGTTCGGCGGCGGCGCATTCGAGGTGCCGCTCCATAATGACCGGGTTATCGGGGTTCAGTATGGCCTTTTCCGGCGGACGGTCGAAAAATTCCCCGGCATGACGTACGATATACTGATCCAGGGCGTCTTCGCCGGCCACGAGCAGCACCGCCGCTTCCTGTCCCGCGCGCCCTACCCTGCCCCCGCGCTGCAGGGTGGACATGATGGTGCCCGGATAACCCACAAGGATGCAGATATCCAGGCTGCCGACGTCTATGCCCAACTCCAGGGCGCTGGTGGAAATGACGGCCAGAAGCTCGCCCGAGGCCATGCGTCTTTCGATATCCCGTCGTTCTTCCGGCAGAAAACCCGCCCGGTAGGCGCTGATGCGCCCGGCATACGCGCCCGACTTTTCCGCGGCCCAGAGGCCGACCAGTTCCGTCATGCGCCGGGACTGACAATAGACAATGCTGCGCAACCCCCTGGCCAGTGCGGACTTGAGCAGCTTGACGGCTGTTGAAGCGGGACTTTCCAAGGGATTGATAAAGATGTAATGCCGCCGGCCCTGCGGCGCGCCGCTTGCCCGCACGGGCGCCGCAGGAGCGCCCGTGAGCAGGCGGGCCAGTTCTTCCGGATTGCCCACCGTGGCCGAACACAGGGCAAAGACCGGCGAAGCGCCGTAATGCGAGGCTACGCGCCGAAGCCGGCGGAAAAGCTGGGCCGTGTGCGCCCCGTATACCCCCCGGCAGGTGTGCGCCTCATCGGCCACCACCAGCGTAAGCCCGGCGAAAAGTTCGGCCCAGAGCCTATGATGGGGCAGCAGGGAAAGATGCAGCATTTCCGGGTTGGTAAACAACACCTGCGGAAGATTGTCACGAATCTTGCGCCGGAAATGCCCGGTTGTGTCACCGTCGTACACGGCGGCGGCCGGCCGCGCAGCATCGGGCCAATGGGCGCACAGGGACTCAAACGCGGCCAGTTGGTCTCTGGCTAATGCCTTGAGCGGGAAAAGGAAAAGGGCGCGGGCATCGGGGTCGCGCAGGAAATTCTCCAGGACCGGCAGGGTATAAATGAGGGATTTGCCGCTGGCCGTGGGCGTGGAAACAATGATGTTCCGCCCGGCGCGCAGGGCGTCTATGCCTTCGGCCTGATGGCTGTACAAGCCGCGGATGCCCAAGTGCTCCAGAACGCCGTCCATCGCGCGGGGCCAAGGCCGCGCTAGAGACGCAAGACGGGGGGGCGAGGCGGGCAGCACCACATGCCCGGTAATCTGCGGCCCCAGGCTTTGTGAAGCTTCCAGCGCTTCAAGATACTCCGCGACGCTTCCGTTGCTCGACATCCTGTGTTTGTACCTAAGGGCAATTTTCCCGTCAAACCCGCCGACTTCCCCAACATGCCCGACTGTGCGGAAACAGTCGACGTCCGTACGGTATTTTCCCGTCAAAGCTCGTATGCTCCCCGGCATGCCGTCCGTAAGGCCCGCTCGCTGCGCCGTCAACCACCCCCCAGTGTTCAATGAAAAGCCGCAGACTCGTCATTGTTACGTCACAATCAACGGCTAAAAGACGGACACAGGCTGCGGCATGCGGAGTTGACTGCCGAAGGCGCATGTCGGAAACATTGCCCGAATCACGCATGCACCCGAAAAAACTGCTGGACCGGCTCATCAAAACAAATGGAGAACGACCATGGAAAAGAAAAAGATTTCCACAGAGCAAAGGCTGGAATACAGCGCCGCGATTTCGTATCTTGAGAATCTGCTTACGGCATTCAAAGCAGGCAGCATCGAGGTGCGCAAAGGGGAACGCAGGATCGTGCTCGCCCCTGCACCCGATGTGACCATCGCAATTGAAGCAAAGCAAAAGCTTGATAAAGAATCGTTCGCGATGGAAATTTCCTGGCAGCTTTACACCGGATGCAAAGACGGAGAAGAAGCGTTCTGTATCTCCGCAATTTCCGGCGAGCAGCCCGGCAATGACGCAAAAAAAGCTGCGGAACCGGCACAGACGGGGCCGCCGGCACAGACGGGCGCGGCTGCTGCAGGCACGGCATACTACGACCACGACACGGAGAAAAAACAGGCAGAGGACATAAAGTCCGCGGACATAAAAAACAAAAAGAGCATGTAGTCCGGGTAACATCTGTTTTTACGCCTCCGGCGGCCGGGGCGCTGCCCCCTGACCCTCGGCCTGAGCAGGCGCAAGGCCGAACATTGAAACCTTGCAATTGAGGTATATGCCTCCGGCGGCCGGGGGAAATGATTTCCCCGGTCGGCCCTGCGCCGGCTCAGACCGACTCCCCTCATTGGGGCTGATACGAAAATTTATACGTTACACGGTAGTAGGCTAACGATGACACCATCTGCAATGACCGCGGCCGCAACGGCAGGACGCCCGAAGCGTCCTCTTACGGAAACGCGAAGCGTGTTCAGGTCTCCGGAATCGCTCGACATTGAGCCCACGACGGAAGACGAGGCGAACTTCCTGGCAATCGTCGACACCCGGCTGACCCCGGAACAGGAAGAGCGCATCCGCGTTCCCTTTGCCGTTTACCCGCGCCAACGCAGCACACTGGCCATCCACTGGCATCCGGAGTTCATCCCGATTCCCCTCGTGCGGGAACGCATGGCGGGGATGTTCCCGGCTGTGGAAGAAGAATTGTGCATCCCCACCCAGCACAATGAACTGCTTGAACTCGACGGGTTTTCCGGCGTGGAAGTGGACTGCTTTTCCGAGGAATTTTCACAAAAAATACAGCTTCTCGCCCACTTCCGGACCGAGAAAGTCGCGCAGGCCGCCGCCTTCCGGGCCATGCTGGAGCATACCGCGGACTATCGCCGCACGCAGCTCGACAGCCTGCTGGAGGCCCTCGGCTGCGCAACGCAGGGCGGCCGAGGGCAACTTGCGCGACAGGCGGCGGCCCAATGCGGCGCCGACGGGCGCAGCGTCGCCTTTGCGGCCGCCGTCGCCCGCAAACTGCTCTCCCTGATTGAACGGCACAGAGGAACACTGTGCAGGCACAGCCTGAAAAACAAACTCGTCCGCAATTTCCTGAACCGCATGCGCGGCAAATACGACGACGTCTTCATCGGCAGGGCGCAAGTCTACGTCAATGCTGTAAAGGCCGCCGTCAAAGCCGCGTTCCCGCCGGGATACTACTACGGCACGCGGGAACTCATCGAAGAAATACGCGGATCGGGCGGCTGCATCGTTATTCCCCATCCGGAACAGTTCTGGCCGGTCCTCCTGGCCGGCTATGATGTCGACGGCTACGAAGTCTGGAACCCCCAATCGCGGCGATACACGGAATTTCTTGTCTCGGTGGTGGCCGAACAAAACAGGAACCGTCCGAAAAACCGCCGGGAACTGCTCGTCTTCATGGGCGACGACTGCCACATGAGCGAAAAAATTCTCCCCCCGACGGAACAGGACCCTCTGAAAGCCGAGCGCGAGGTAGGACTGCAACCCGAATGGGACGACCTGAAACTCCGCAAAAAACTCATAGCGGACCAAGCCTGCCGCGCATGCGTCATCCGCCGCTATACAGAACGCTTGTCCGGCTGAATATGTTGTCTCGCTCCCGGCCGGCTTTGATGAAACACGTGCCGCGCGCCTGAAATTACACCTTCACCTGCATTGGAGGATATGTCATGGCTGCTGAAAAAAAATTCATTTTTGAATCATTGCAAGATATCAAAAGCATATCTTCATTCCTTGAAGCTATAACCGAAGGTATGCAGACCGGAAAAATACTTTTATCATCATCTGATGAATATATTGAAATGCATCCAAATGGCCTTTTACATTTGTCTATAAAAGCAAAAAAAAAAGGAACAAACAACAAAATTAACATTAAAGTTGAATGGAAAGAAACTCAGGCACAAGAGCAAAATACCGTGTTATCTGTAGGTAAATAATATGGATAATATTGATGAGATACGAGAAAATTTTACTTTTATTGTTACAGAAACCCAAATACAAGTCAGTCGTATACATAATTTTGTCAAATCACCGACATGCGAGGTTTATGAGAAAGCTGTCAACCGTGAATCCTATATCAATAATCTGAAAACTATTATTGAAAACAAATGCTATGCCTACATCCATACGCACGGCGATATGGATACACGCAGTCTGAACCGGATCAGGGCTGTTTTGTCCATTACGGCCAATCTGGAGCGCATTTGCGACGTGTGCATCAACATCCTTGAGCAAATGGACCATCTTGCAGAGCGATGTATTTTACGCAACAGTGAATATGCTCCCATGTTCCAGGTTATTGAAGAAAGCCTGGAACAGGTCTTGCAGGCTCTGGAGGAATCCGATTTGTCCAAGGCGCTGCACATCTGCCGTTCTGAATACATACTTGACGCTCTGTATCGCACATCTTTCGAGCGTCTTACCGGTCTTCTCAACGTCGGCCGGGAAAATGCCGGCAACTGTATTACAGCCGTTTTTATTTATCGTTATCTTGAGCGCATCGGCGACATGCTGCTCAATGTCGGCGAAGCGATTCTTTTTTCCGCCCTCGGGCAACGCATCAAAATAGAACAGTTTGATTCGCTGCAGCGGACGCTTGAAAATTCCGGCTATACCGGCGCGATTGAAAAAATTAATTTTCAGGCCATCTGGGGCTCGCGTTCCGGCTGCCGCATCGGCAAGGTCGAAAGCGCGGGCGGGGGTCATATGCCTGAGCACGGTTCCCTGTACAAGGAAGGAGTGCCCAAGAAGATTTTCCGAGAAAAGGAAAATCTCGAAAAATGGAACACCCTTTTCCCCGGCTCCGTCCCACGTATTTTCGGGCATCACGAAGACGTGGACCGCGCGTCGCTGCTTATAGAATTTCTGAGCGGCTGCGGCTTTGACGACCTGATCATCCTCAGGGACGAAGCAACCGTTGCCGACGCCTTTCACGTGTTGGAAAAGACGGTTCGGCATATCTGGGAAAAGACGCTTGTGCCCGGTTCGATTGCCGTCGATTACATGCAGCAGTTACAGCAACGCAGCGATGAGGTGCGCCAGGTCCACCCGGAGTTCGCCGGGCGCTCGCATATCACGGTAGGCAAGGCGTATGTGCATTCCGTACAAAGCCTTATAGAACACTGCTCAACATATGAAAAGAGCGTGTATGCTCCGTTTTCCGTGCTGATTCACGGCGATTTCAATACCAATAATATAATTTATGATGATCAGGAGCACGCTGTACGATTTATCGACCTCTATCGTTCAAAACAGTATGATTATGTTCAGGATATCTCTGTATTTCTTGTTTCCAATTTCCGACGCCCTATTTTTGACGCTGCACTGCGCGACAGGTTAAACAGGGGTATTGCGGAATTCTATTCCTGGGCGCTGCAATTCGCGAAAGAAAAAAACGACGGCTGCATACAGGCGCGCATGGCTTTTGCCCTGGCACGGTCGTTTTTTACTTCGGTCCGTTTCGAGCTGAATCAGGCCTTTGCCGGTGCAATGTTTATGCGTGCGGCTTTTTTGCTGGAATCCATCAACGCGCACGGAGAGACAGGCGCCATGTGGGAAACGTTCAGCTTTCCGCCCGACCTTTTGTATTACACGGCATAATTCCAATGAAAAACTTTCTGAAGGGAAAAGCCGCAAACCATACGAGGAATTCCTGATGAAGATAGGCGTAGTCGGCGTACCGGGCGGCGAGTCATCCGAAAAATTGGCGGATGCCGTGGCGGCTGTCACAGGGACGCGCATACTTGTTTCCATGGACGCCGTGCGGCTCGA
>JAITDR010000154.1 GCA_031282465.1 Desulfovibrio sp. | reverse complement strand
CAGGAGGTCATCCAGGCGTGATCCCGGTGGCGGTAGGCCATTTCGCCGCTGCTCAGGCGGCGTTCGCCGATGCGCACCACCTGGGCCGTGCCGGTTTTGCCCCCGATGACCGCGTCCGGGCGGTTGATGCGTCGTGCCGTCCCCACAGCGGCCGTGGCCCGCATGGCCTCCAGAATAAAACTGCGGTGCGCCGGGGGCACGGGCAACATGCCGCGCACGACGGGTTCTTCGTTTTCCAGCAGCCCGGGCTTGAGAATTTTCCCCTCATTCAACAGGGCGCTCACAAAAACCGCCATCTGTACCGGGGTGACCAGAGTATACCCCTGGCCGATGGAGACGTTCAGGGTTTCCCCTCCCTGCCAAGGCTCACCGAAACGGCGCCGTTTCCATTCCCGGCCGGGCACCAGACCGCCGCGCTCGTGCGGCAGGTCTATGCCGGTGGGGCTGCCGAAGCCGCAGGCTTTGGCGAAGCGTTCGATGTTGTCGATACCCATGCGTTGCGCCGTTTCATAATAGTACACGTCGCAGGAATTGGTCACCGACTGCAGCATGTTCATAAAGCCGTGTCCGCCGCTTTTCCAGCAACGGAAAGTGTGCGAGCCGAGATGCACCCCTCCGTGGCAGACGACGCCGTGGCGCGGGTCGACCTTCTGCTCCAGAAACAACCCGACCATCATCAGCTTCCAGACCGAACCGGGTGGGTAGACGCTTTGTATGGCCCTGTTCTGCAGGGGATGGCGGGGGTCGTCCGTCAGTTTCGCCCATTCCTCCCTGGACAGGGTGGCCGTAAACATATTGTTGTCGTAGCTCGGGTGCGTGACCAGGGCGCGCAGCTTACCCGTGTCCGGCTCCATGACCACCACGGCCCCTGCATGTTCTCCCAGGGCATCGGATGCTGCCTTCTGCAGATCCGCGTCCAGGGACAGGATGACGTTTTCACCGGCCAGGGGAGGCTCTTCGCGGCGCTTGTTCAGCCTGCGGCCCAAGGCGTCCACCTCCACGCTGTTCAGTCCTTTGGCGCCGCGCAGGGATTTTTCCAGCACCAGCTCGATGCCCTGTTTGCCGACTATGTCGCCGAGGGCCAGTTTATCGTCCGCGCGCAGGTCCTTTTCCCCGGCATCGGCCACATAGCCCAGGATATGGGCGAACAGGGGACCGTACGGGTAATAGCGCCGCTGGCGCGTTTCCACGGCCAGCCCCGGCCACTGGAATATCTGCTGTTCAATCTCGGAAATTTTTTCAAAGGGAATGTCGGTGGCCACGATCTGCGGCTGAAACGATTTGACGCGCAACGCGTCCTGCCGGAAGCGGTTGCGCAGGGCCGACAGGGAGTTTCCCGTCCAGCGGCTCACCTGGGCCAGGGTCGCCGGAATGTCCGGACAGTCGTCGCGGATCAGGGTCAGCACGTAGGCCGGCCTGTTCTCCGCCAACAGCCTTCCCTTGCTGTCCAGAATGATGCCTCGCGTCGCGAAGACGCGCTCTTGGCGCGTCCTGTTGGCGTTGGCCTTTTGCGCGTATTCCTCCCCGTGCAGAATCTGCAGATACCAGAAGCGCAGCACAAACAGCACGAAAAGAAAGGAGGTCAGCCCGTAAAGCAGCAGCACGCCCGAACGCGGCGGTTGATAGCCTTCTCTTCCCTGGCTGAGTTCCATGGCCGGCGTCACTGCGTTGCGGGGGCGTTTTTGGGTCGGGACAAATAGGCCGGCACCCAGATCAGGGGAATCGCCAAGGTCTGGATCAGGCTCTCCCGCAACAACTGTTCAAAATCCACAGGGATGGTCTGTATCGCGCACATCAGCCGGATCAGCAGGCCGTGGTACAGGCCCAGACATGCCGACAGCATGGAAATGAACACTATGTTGTCCTCGACGAAAAAGCCGTGACTCATGCGGAAAAGCAGCGCCGCTCCCGCGTAGCTGAGCATCGCCGTGCCGAAACCCAGACTGCCCGCGCCTTCTTGAACAAGCGTAAAGACCAGGAACAACACCAAAAGCTGCCGTGGCTTGTTTTCCTGAAGGGCAAGCAGAAAACCCGGCATAAGGGCATCCACGCCGGGCACGACCTGCTGCACGACCACGGCGCCCGCCGTGTACAGGAACCACCAGAAAACGCGGTACAGCTTCTTCACGGCTCGGAACGGGCCCGCGGACCGGCGGAAAGACGCCCCTGCGCGGGAAGCGTGGTGTTGTGCGGGGCGACCTCCGGCCTTTCCGGCGCGGCATGGTTTGAAGCGGTTGCTCTATTCTTCGGCGCGACGGGCGAAGCCGCCTCAGCCGCCTGCGGCACACCGGCGGACGACGCGCCCACCCTCTCCGGCACGGCGGGACGCGCGCCGACCTGCGTTCCCGTCGCCGCCCGCTCCGTTTCGGGCGGCAACAGGGGCGGGGCGCTGCCCTCTTCTTCGAGCAAAAGTACTTCTTCCAGGCGATCCATGTCAACAAGGGGGCGGGCGTGTACCTGCAGAAAGAGGATTTCATTGCCCGGCATGACCTGAGTGACCACCCCCACGGGGATACCCTTGGGGAAAGAGCCGTCCGCGCCGGAGGTGATCAGCGTTTCTCCGGGCGCGATGCGGGCGTTCTGGGCCACGTAGGCGACTTCAAGCCTGCGCTCCGTGCTGCCCGTGAGTATGCCGGGCGTTCTGCTTTCGTTGCTGATGACGGCCAGACGGAAACCGGAGTCGGTGAGCATGAGTACCGTCGCCGTGTGGGGAGCGGCGCGCAGGACGCGGCCGACCACCCCGTTTCTGGTCACAACGGGAGTACCGGCCGTTGCCCCGTTCAGGAATCCTTTGTTGATGGTGAAGGTTTTGAGCACGGCCTGCGGCCCGAAGCGCTTGGCGATGACGCGGGCGGCAAAGGCGGGCCGCTCGCGCAACGCGTCAAGGCCGAGCAGCTCGCGCAGGCGCTGCAGTTCGGCCTTGTCTTCGGAAGCGAGCAGCGCCGCCGCGCGGGTCTGTTCCAACTCGGTGCGCAGGCGCGCATTTTCCGCGGCCACGTCCACCAGGGCCAGATAGCCGTCCCACCAGCTTGCAAAACGATCCCGAAGCCAGACCACGGGTGACAGCACATAGCCGACGATTTCCAACCCGCTGCGCTCGGCTATGGTATCCAGGTAGCCGGTGCGCGCGTTCCAGGTGAACAGACCAAGGTAACAAAACAGCAGAAAAACGAGGATGCCGATCAGGCGGTTGGAAGAAGGGGCGTTAATCTACGCAGACCTCCTTCAGAATATGGATATTGTCCAGCGCCTTGCCTGTGCCGATGACCACCGTGGACAAGGGGTCTTCCACCACCGTGATGGGCAGGGAGGTTTCATTGCGCAGAAGCTGGTCCAGACCTTTGAGCAGGGCGCCCCCCCCGGTAAGCACGATGCCGCGGTCCACAATGTCGGCGGCCAGTTCCGGCGGCGTCTGCTCCAGGGCGACCCGCACGGCGAGGACAATGGCGTCCACCTGTTCCGAGATGGCCTTGCGCACTTCCTCCGAGGTGATGATGATGTTCTGCGGGATGCCGGTCACGAGGTCGCGGCCTTTGACCTCCATTTCCAGTTCCGGCTCCAGCGGCGACGCCGAGGCGATGGTCATTTTGATGTTTTCGGCGGAGGCTTCGCCGATGAGCATGTTGTACTTGCGCTTGACGTGGTTCATGATGGATTCGTCCATCTTGTCGCCGCCGACGCGCACGGACTTGGAATAGACGATGCCGGCCAGGGAAATGACGGCCACTTCGGTGGTGCCCCCGCCTATATCCACAATCATGTTGGAGGTCGGTTCCTGAATGGGCAAATTGGCGCCGATGGCCGCCGCCATGGGTTCCTCGATGAGGTAGACCTCACGTGCGCCCGCGCTCTGCGCCGATTCCTTGACGGCGCGCTTTTCCACCTGAGTGATCCCGGTCGGCACGCAGATCATGATGCGCGGCCGCACCAGGCGGCGGGAATTATGCACCTTGGCTATAAAATAGCGCAGCATGGCCTCGGTGATTTCAAAATCGGCGATAACGCCGTCTTTCATGGGTCGGATGGCTTCAATGTTGCCCGGCGTCTTGCCGAGCATTTTTTTGGCTTCCATGCCGACCGCCAGAACGCGGTTGTTGCGTAAATCCTTGCGCACTGCCACGACGGAAGGTTCGCGCAGCACTATGCCGCGCCCCTTGACGTAAACGCAGGTGTTGGCTGTTCCCAAGTCTATGGCGAGATCGCTGGAAAAAATCCCGAGCAGCGCATCCAGAATTTTGGACATATGTTTTTTCGGCCCCTTATAAGATTTTCGGCGCGCTTATTTCGGACGCGGTCGCCCAGAGTAGCCTATTTCGCCGAACTTTTCCAGCGTCAAATGCCGCCTGTTTCCCAGAGTCCGACGTCGCGGTCGAAAAGGGGACCGGGTTTGATGCTGTAGGTATCCGGGAGTCTCAGCCTGCACCATGTGTCGCCCAGATCGAGCAGCAGGTGCACAGGCACAGGCCCCTTGTGCCGGGACAGCAGTTCCCTGAGCGCGGGCAGCCGCCTGCCGGACGCCTCGTCCATGCCGATGCAGTACGGGTCGCCGCTCTCCATGCAGGCGTCGGCCAGCGACATGATTTTCTCGACGATAAAGACGATTTCTGCCTGCGCACCGTCGTCGTTTTCCGGGGCCTTGTCGTCGTCGCGCCGGCGGCTCATGCGGCCTTCCATGTACAGGGGAAGGTCCGGGATCAGCAGGTCCCTGTATTTTTCATAGGTTGTGCTGAAACAGAAAGCCGTGGCCGAGGCGGTCAGGTCTTCCACCTGCAGCAGCGCCCAGCGCCTGCCTTTCGCGTCGCTGCGCAGCTTGTCGACCTTGGCCAGCACGGCGCAGGCAAAGACATCTTCCGGCTCCAGTTCCCGGCAATCCTCCAGGGGGGTCAGACGCAGGCGCTCCATCTCCTTGCGGTAGGGCTGCAGGGGATGGGAGGTGAAGTAAAAGCCCAGGGCTTCTTTTTCAAAGCGGGAGAACTGTTCACTGTCCCATTCGGGAACGGCGTTTTCCGGGCCGTCCCAGCCCAGGCCCGACGACGGGGCCCCGCTCTGCGGCGCCATGCTCAGCAGGGAAAGCCGGCCGGCCTTTTTTCCCTTGTGTTCCCGCTGTCCCTTGGCGACCGCGGTATCAAGAGCCGCGAGCATGGCCGCCCGGGCGACGCCGAAGCAGTCGCAGGCGCCTGCCTTGATCAGGCTTTCCAGCGCCCTTTTGGTCAGACCTCGCGGAGAAACGCGCCGGCAGAGGTCCAAAAGGGAGGTGAAGGGGCCGTCCTTTTCCCGCACGGCAATCAGTTCCTGCACCGCTTCACGGCCCGTGTTCCTGACCGCGCCCAGGCCGAACAGCACTTTGCCGTCCCTGACGGTGAATTCCCAGCGGCTGTGTCCGATGTCCGCGGGGAGGATTTCCACGCTCATGTCCCGGCAGGCCGCGGTGTATTTCAGCAGTTTGTCCTGGTTGCCCATTTCCGAGGAGAGCAGGGCGGCCATGAATTCCACGGGATAATGCGTCTTCAGCCAGGCCGTGTGGTAGGAAATCAGGGCATAGGCGGCCGAGTGCGATTTGTTGAAACCGTACTCGGCGAATTTTTCCATGAGGGAGAAGATTTCTTCGGCCTTGGGGGCAGGCACCCCGCGCTGCGCCGCGCCGTTGATGAAACAGGAACGCTCCGCGGCCATGGCCGCCGGGTCTTTCTTGCCCATGGCCCTGCGCAGCAGGTCGGCGCCGCCGAGGCTGTAGTTGCCCGCCAGGCGCGCGATCTGCATGACCTGTTCCTGGTAGACGATGACCCCGTGGGTGTCTTTGAGGCATTCCTCCAGTTCCGGCAGCGGGTAGCGGACCTCCACTTTCCCGTGTTTGCGCTGGATGAATTCCGCGACCATGCCCGATCCCAGGGGGCCGGGGCGGTACAGGGCCAGCATGGCGATGATGTCTTCAAAGCTCGTCGGCTTGAGCTGTTTCAGGTAACGGCGCATGCCGGCGCTTTCCACCTGGAAGACTCCGTCCGTGTCTCCGCGGGAATACAGCGCGTATGTAGCCGGGTCATCCAGGGGCAGGGCGTCGAGGTCGGGGACTTCCCTGCCGCGGGCGCGTATATTGTTCAATGTCTCTGCAATCACGGTCATGTTGCGCAGGCCGAGAAAATCGAATTTTACCAGTCCGACCTTTTCCACCATCTTCATGTCGAACTGGGTGACGATGTCGTTTTCGCCCTTGCCCCGGTATACGGGCAGGTATTCGACCATGGGCCTGTCGGAAACGACCAGTCCGGCGGCGTGTATGGAAGCGTGGCGCGACAGACCTTCCAGGCGCATGGAGGTATCAAGGAGTTTGCGGGTCGCGGCGTCGGACTCATAGAGCACCCTGAGGTCGCTTTCCTGCTCAAGGGCCTTGCGGATGGTCATCTTCAGGTCGGTCGGTATAAGTTTGGCGATGCGGTCCGTTTCCTGGTAGGTCATGCCGAGAGCCCGGCCCACGTCGCGCACGGCGGCCCTGGCCAGCATCTTCCCGAAGGTCGTTATCTGGGAAACCGAATCCGAACCGTACTTGCGGTGCATGTAGTCGATGACCGCCTGCCGTTTTGCTTCGCAGAAATCCACGTCGATATCCGGCATGCTGACGCGTTCGCTGTTCAGAAAACGTTCGAAGAGCAGATTGTAGGGGATGGGGTCCAGGTTGGTGATGCGCAAGGCGTAAGCGACGAGGGAGCCGGCGGCCGACCCGCGCCCGGGCCCGACCGGAATGCCGTTGTCTTTGGCCCAGTTGATGAAGTCCTGCACAATCAGAAAATAGCCCGCGAAGCCCATGGAGCAGATAACGTCCAGTTCGTGCTCCAGTCTTTCCCGGTACAAATCTTCGTCCACCTTGCCGCGCACGGCTGCCAAACGCCGCTCCAATCCCGCGCGGGACAGCCTGCAGAATTCTTCCTCAGGACTGACGCCGTCGCTGAGTTCATAGACGGGGAAGTGATAGCGGTTGAAGGTGAACCCGTAATCGCCGCACTGTTCCGCGATGCGCAGCGCGTTGTCCAGGGCGTGCGGCAGGCCGGCGAAATCCGCGGCCGTTTGCTCCGGGTTTTTGTAGTACAGTTCACGGGTTTCAAAGCGCATGCGCTCCGTATCCGTAATTTTTTTTCCGGTCTGAATGCAGAGCAGCACGTCGTGCGCATCGGCGTCGTCGGCGTTCAGGTAATGGCAGTCGTTGGTGGCGACTACGGGCAGGGCGAGTTTTTCGCTGATTTCCAGCAGGGCCGTGTTGACTTTTGCCTGGACATCCAGGCCGTTGGACTGCAGTTCAAGATAGAAGCGGCCGGGGTAGACGGCGGCGTACTCACGGGCCTGCTCAAGAGCGGCGTCCATACCGCGCTTGAGGAAGGTCCGCGGTATCTCGCCCGCCATGCAGGCGGAGAGGGCGATGATGCCTTCCGACATTTCGCGGAGCAGGCGTTTGTCCACGCGCGGCCTGCGGTAAAAGCCGTACAGGTGTCCGTGAGACACCAGCCTGACCAGATTGTGGTAGCCCGTGCTGTTTTGCGCCAGCAGCAGGAGGTGAAAGCGCAGAGAACCGCGTTCGGGGCTTTTGTCCCTGTGGTCGGGGCAGGTGTAAACCTCGCAGCCGATGATGGGCTTGATGCCGAATTCCTTGGCCGTGAGCCAAAATTTCAGGGCGCCGTAAAGGTTGCCGTGGTCGGTGACGGCCGCGGCGGGCATACCGAATTCTTTGGCTCTGGCGCAGAGGTCGTGCAGACGGATGGCGCCGTCCAACAGGCTGTATTCACTGTGGCAATGGAGATGGACAAAATCAGGCATGGTGTGTTGTCCGTGGTACGGAGCGGCGGTGCAGGCGGACGAAGTCGGACACGGCGCGGATCAGATGCCTGCGGCCGTCAGGTCGCCGGCCTCGTTGCAGCCGAGAATCGGTCCCTTGCAGCCGGCGGCGGCCGTGTCGGCGGTGCGCCGGCCGTCGCGGAGCACGCCGCGTACGGCTTTTTCCACCGCGTCGGCGGCTTCCGGCAGCCCCAGGGTCAGGCGCAGCATCATGGCCAGGGACAGGACGGCGGCAAAGGGATTGGCCTTGTCCTGTCCGGCTATGTCCGGCGCCGACCCGTGCACGGGTTCGTACAATCCGACGCCGCCGTCTTCCGGCGCTCCGCTCAGGGAAGCCGACGGCAGCATGCCCAGGGAGCCGGTCACGGCCGCGGCCTCGTCGGAAAGGATGTCTCCGAACAGGTTGCCGGTCAGGATAACGTCGAACTGTGCCGGGTTGATGACAAGCTGCATGGCGCAGTTATCCACGTACATGTGCGTCAGTTCGGTATCCGGGTAATCGCGGTGCGTTTCTTCCACCACGGCGCGCCAGAGGCGGCCGACGTGCAGGACGTTGCTTTTGTCCACCGAGCAGACGCGTCCGCAGCGCGAGCGTGCCGCCGAAAAGGCGACGCGGGCGATGCGGCGCACCTCGTCCTCGCTGTAAATCATGGTATTGAAGGCTACGCGCCTGCCTTTACGGCGTTCCTCGCCCGCCGGCCGGCCGAAATAGACGTCGCCGGTCAGCTCACGCACGACCAGCAGATCCACGCCCTTTTCCACCGTGCGCGGGTGCAGGGCGGAGAGCGCGGCCAGTTCCGGCAGCACGAGCGCCGGACGCAGGTTGGCGAAGAGATTGAGTTCCTTGCGTATCGCCAGCAGCCCGGCTTCGGGGCGGTGCGGGCTCGCGTCCCACTGCGGGCCGCCCACGGCCCCGAGCAGCACGGCGTCGGCCTTTCTGCACGCCGCGAGTGTGGCCTCCGGCAGCGGTTCCCCCGTCGCGTCGATGGCTGCGCCGCCGATCAGGCGTTCTTCCGTATCAAACGACAGCCCGTATTTTTTCTCGACAGCCCGTAAGACTTTCACGCACTGGGCGACGACTTCCGGGCCTATGCCGTCTCCGGGCAGCAACACTATGCGTTTGTTCACCGGGTATACTCCGTTGGCAGGTTGAACTGCAGCGTAACATTAAAAATATATGCCTTCGGCATCGGCCTGAGCAGGCGCAAGGCTGAACATTGAAACATTGCAATGTTGAACTGTACGCCTTCAGCGTCCGGGGCTCTGCCCCGGACCTCGCCGGGGGAAATCATTTCCCCCGGACCCCCTCAATTTGCATTGCTCATGTTGAGCATTGCACGGCACTAACCCGCATGCGCTGCAAGCCTTTTTTTCACAAAGCCGGTCAGTCCTCCGGCGTCAAGGATCGCGCGCATGCCTTCGGGCAGCGGCGGGAAGGCGATGCGTTTCCCGCTGCGTTTGTTGAAGATCGTGCCCGCGTCCATGTCCACCTCAAGCTCGTCGCCTTCCTTGAACTCGGTGAAGTCGTCGCCGACTTCAAGCGGGATCAGGCCGGTATTGAAGGCGTTGCGGTAAAATATGCGGGCAAAGCTGTGGGCGATGACCACCCGTATGCCCGCGCCGAGTATGGCGACCGGCGCGTGTTCCCGCGAGGAGCCGCAGCCGAAGTTGCGTCCGGCGACAAGCAGGCTCGCGCCGGGTTTGATGTTGTTTTTCCAGGCCGGGTCCAGGCCGTCCATACAGTGCCGGCCGAGTTCTTCCGGATCCGAGCTGACAAGGTAGATTGCCGGAATGATGGCGTCCGTGTCGATATGGTCGCCT
>JAITDR010000077.1 GCA_031282465.1 Desulfovibrio sp. | reverse complement strand
CTGGAAAACTTCGTCCCTCCCTATGACGCCTTTGTCGTCCGACGGCTCAAGGAGGCCGGGGCAATTATCACGGCCAAAACGAACCTGGACGAATTTGCCATGGGCTCAAGTACGGAGTTTTCCGCCTTTTTCAAAACCGCCAACCCTTGGGACACCACCCGTGTGCCGGGTGGGTCGAGCGGCGGATCGGCAGCTTCCGTTGCCGCCGGTCAATGCTTTGCCTCCCTGGGGACAGACACCGGCGGGTCTATCCGCCTGCCGGCGAGCCTTTGCGGATGCGTCGGCATAAAGCCGACGTACGGACGCGTATCCAGGTACGGCGCCGTCGCTTTCGGCAGTTCCCTCGACCAAATCGGCCCCATGGCCCGCTCCGTCAGAGACTGCGCTCAGGTGCTGTCGGTGATCGCCGGCTATGACCCGAAAGACGCCACGTGCTGCGATGTGCCGTTGCAGGACTATGTCGGCGCGGCCGGCAGAACCGGACTGGAGGGCTTAACCCTTGGTCTGCCCGTCGAATACTGGCGGGAAGGTCTGTCGGCGGAAACGGAGCGCGTGTGCCGCGCCGCCGTGGATACGGCCGTCAAACTCGGCGCGACCGTCAAGGAAGTCTCCCTGTCCGGCCCGGCGTACAGCATCGCGTGCTATTACGTTCTGGCCTCGGCTGAAGCCTCCACGAATCTGGCCCGCTTCGACGGCATGCGCTACGGTCTGCGGGCCGAAGGCAAAGACCTGCTTGCATGTTACAAAGCGAGCCGCTCCGCAGGCTTCGGCCCGGAGGTCAAACGGCGCATCCTGCTCGGCACCTATGCCCTGTCCTCCGGGTATTACGATGCCTATTACGAGAAAGCCGCCAAGGTGCGCAGGCGGATCGCCGAAGATTTTGCCGCGGCTCTGGAACACTGCGACGCCCTGCTCTCCCCCGTCAGTCCGGTGACTGCCTGGGAACTCGGCAGCATGGTGGAAGACCCCCTGGCTCTCTATAAAATGGATATACTCACTCTGGGGGTAAGTCTGGCCGGGCTGCCGGCCGTATCGCTCCCGGCGGGCCTCGGTCCCGACTCCGGCCTGCCCGTCGGCCTGCAGATTATCGGCCGGGTCTTCGACGAAGCGGGTATCATCGGCATAGCCGCCGCGCTGGAAAACGCCCTACCCAAGCTCGGAGAACCCACAGGCATCCGAGTTTGATGTTTCAATCCACCTCCGGATCCGTCCGCCTAAGGAATTTCTGATGAAATTTCTGATCAAACGCGTTTTATGAGCTTTTCCAGGTAAGGGGAATCTTCAGGGTCGGCTTTCGTTTTTCCTGCCGTTTCGGGCAACAGTTTTGCTTCTTCTCTGCGGACGCGCTCCGTCAGTACTTTGAGGCGACGCATCTTGCCGTACACGTCTTTTTCTTCCGGGGCGGCGGCAAGGAGGTCGCCCATGTTCACACGGCGTCCCGCGGGAACGGATTCTTCCAGATAGCCTGCATTGCGCAACAGTATGTAGGCCGTGCGCATTTCCGGCGGGAGATGCGAAAGGTCTTCCATGTGCAGAGGTGAACCCGCGCCCGGCAGATCGTCAAAGGCACCCTCAGCCGCCGCTTCTTCAATTTTTCGTTCGGCGACGAAGGCTATGGCGTTGAGCACCCCGTCGGGATTCAAGGTCATTGCAGTTCCTTACGGGCTTTTTCCAATGTTTCGGGAGGCGCGTCGTTCAGTCTGAGCAGCCTGCGCAGGAGCGCTTCGGCCCCGGCCTTGTCGTTCAAATGATACTTCCGGAGCACGGCGAGGTTGTACAAGGTGTCGGCATCTTCCGAAATTTTGAGCAGTTCCTCATAAGCAGCCGCAGCTTCCCGCATTTTGTTCTGTTTGAACAGGATGTTGCCGAGCATGACGCGGGCGCGCACATCCGCAGGCCGGCTTAACAGGGCGCGGTTCAGAAAGATTTCCGCGCGAGCCTGGTCGCCTGCCCGGACGAATATCTCAGCAATCTTGTACAGGTTGTCGGCATCATTGGGGTTGTCGCGCAAGGTCCGCATCAGGGCCGCCATTTCGTCGGCCTGTTCCTGCAACAAATCCGGCGGCGCCGCCGCATCGGGCATGCGGACCGTGCCGGCCTGCTCCTTCTGCGGTGACGAAGTCGTTCCGGGCATGGCGTCCGTGACGCCCTGATCCCTGCTTGCGGCGGGCCGATGCACGGCAGACTCGGGACTGCCGCCGCCATTTTCAAGGCGCGGCGAGGCGAAGAGACCGTGCAGGGAAACGGCGAGCATGACCGCCAGTCCGACGAACACGGGCAGGAGCAGAAATTTGCCTGCGGTCGATAGGTTCCGCATCATTCTCCGCTCTCCCCATTCTCTTCGGACGCGGCCGCACGGGCCGCGCGTTCGGACAACTGCGCCTGCCTGCGCGCCAGAACGGCCAAGTACAGTCCCAGCACACACCAGACGGCAATTCCGGCGTACATAATCCATTCGTAACTGTCCAAAGAGGATACCTCGCGTTTATCATGAGCGCCGGTCTTCGCGCGACAGGCGTTCCGCCCGTAGTGCGTCGAGACGCCGCCCGTCCAGGTCAAGTTTCATACGCAATGCCGCCAGGCAGAACCAAAGCGGCGCGAACGCCGCCAGACAGGCTGCCAGGGTCAGTTTCATTTCCGGTTCCAGGCTGATGGACGGTGGATGGATATAGCTCCACAGACGGGCCGAGAAAAACACAAGAGGCACATCAAGGAAGGCGGCTATGCCGAATACGGCGCCGGCCCGCGCCCGGCGCGCCGGGGGCATGTCCAGGCTGCGGAGAATAAGGTAGCCGGCGTACACAAAACACATGATCAATGCCGTGGTCAGGCGGGCGTCCCAAGTCCACCAGACGCCCCACGACGCCCTGGCCCAGATGGAACCGGAAATTACAGCCGAACACGCAAAAATCAGGCTGACTTCGGCGGATGCGGCGGCCGCGGCGTCCCACTGCTCTTTGCCGGTGCGTAGATAGACTATGCTTGCGACAAAAGTCAGGAAAAAACCGCTCAGCGCCCACCAGGCCAAGGGCAGATGCAGATAAAAAATCTTCTGCGGCAACCCCAGAGTACTCTCTCTCGGCGCATATACAAAGATCAGTACCCAGCACAGGGCAAGGGCAAGACCCGCAAGCAGGGCCGCCGGAGTGATGAGCCGGAACACGCGGTCCCCTGTATTCCGCTTCGGCCCCGCCTTATCGTTCATGTCATTCGTCCGTACTGTACGCAAAAGGAAACAAGGGCAACGCGGCGGCGGTAAACACGGCGTCAAAGGCCAGACAGATGCCCAGCCAGTCTCCCGTCGCTTCATCCGAGCCGCCGAAAGCCGATGATCCCACGCGGATGCCGCCGAGGAAAAGCGGCGCGAGTAAAGGAAAAACTAATATACTCAACAACGACTCCTTGCCGGTCTGCCCGTGGGCGAGCGCTCCCGTCAGGGAACCAGCGACCGCTATGCCCGTATCGCAGATAAGAATAACCGCCAAGCCCGCTTTCCATGCCGGGCCGGGCTCCTGTCCGAGAAAAATTACGGCAGCCGGGATAAACAGCGCCTGAGCGCACGCCAGCATGGCGATACCCGCCAGGGCCTTGCCCAACCAGATACTTTGTACGGGAATCGGCGCGAGGAGCAGGCCCTGTTTTTGCCCCTTGTTTCCTTCATACCCGTACAGCATGCCGAAAATGATTACCTGACAGAAAGCCGAGGCCATCCAGAAGACGGCGGCCGCCCCCTGCGCGCTCATGCGCTGCCCCGGCACAAGGGACAGGCTGAAAAGGAAAATAAGCAACAAACCGAGCGCCGCGGCCTGCGCAAGGCCGGCTGAACGCTCCGCGGTCAGGCGCAGGTCTTTGCGGGCTATGATCAGGGCGGCTTTCAGCATGCTCTTTCCGGTTGCGTATTTGACGACACAATAGAAACTCCACCCTCTGCCCCCCTCAGGCCGAGGGTCCGGGGCAGCACCCCGGTTGCCGGAGACATACACAATCAATTTGCGCGTTCACGGAAGGCGTCAAAATCCTCATACAGGCGCAGCCGTTTGTTTTCAAGCAGGGCGACCCGGCAGCCCGGAAAAGAGAGTTCCCCCGGACGATGCGTAATCAGGACTATGCCCGTGCCGCGGCCTGCCGCCGCCGCCGTTTCGTCCCGAAGAACGGCTAGGGAGGCTTCGTCCAGACCGCTTGCCGGTTCGTCCAGAAGCAGAATATCCGGATTCACCGTGAACGCGCGGGCCAGATCGAGCCGTTGCGTCATGCCCCTGGAAAAGGTTCCGGCCTTTTCATGCGCAAAAGCTGCGAGATGCATGCGTTCCAGCGTGCCGGTCAGCTCCTTGTCCGACAGGCGCAATCCGTGCAGCCCGGTCCAGAAGCGCAGATTTTCCAAAGCGGAAAGTTCGGCATAAACGCAACTGTGGTGACCGACCATGCTTATGCGGAGTTCCTCGTCACACAGCACTGTTCCGGATGAAGGACGCGCAAGCCCTGCCATGATGTTGAGCAGCGTCGATTTGCCGGCACCGTTCGGGCCGCAAAGCAGCAGTACGTCACCGCGCGCCAGCTCCAGAAAAATATCGCTGAAAACAAGACGCGGACCGTAAAAGCGGGCGATATCATTCAGGCGCAGCAACACGACTCAGGCCGGAACCGTGGTTTGCAGCGTCTCTTCCGCCTCCGCGACATCGTCCTCACCGCCTTCAAGCTCACTTCCGCCCGCAGGGCGGCCGCCTGCCCGTTTGCTCACGAGGCCGGCGACAGGGAAGACGCACATAAGGATTCCCCCGAGCCATATCCAGTTGACCAGAGGATTGACGTTGAAAGACAGGGATGCCTTTAATGTCCGTTCGTCGATGCCGAGCAGCACGGCGTACAGTTCGTCGCCGGGGCCGAAAAGCGTGACGGCTTCTGCGAAACTCTGCTGTTCGAATTTGGCGTACAACCTGCGCTGCGGGGCAAGCGTGCCGAGCGGGGCTCCGTCATCCGCGCTTACGCGCAATTCCGCTTCCACAAAACGGTATCCGGGCCGCCCGTCCGCGCCGATACGCGATTCACCTTCGTACAGTTCTTTGACGGTAACGCGGTATTGCCCGGCTTTGCCTGTTTCTCCCCTGCCGAGAGTCAGGGTGTATTTTTGCTGATAGGGGCCGGACAAGGCCACGCCCAAGGTCATCAGGAGCAACCCGATATGTGTCCCGTGCGCGGCGAGCAGGGAGGCCGGGCGCGGTCCGGTAAAGAGGTGCAGGAGGATGCCGAAAACACCGGCCGTGGAACAGGTTGCCGCCGCTAGGGCAACAGGCTGCTGTATACCGGCGAAGCGGAACGCAAGACCGAAGCCCGCGGCCGCGGCAAGCACGGTATAGAACAGGCGGGGACGGGTGAAGCCGCTCGACCTGGGGCGGAGTTTCCATGTGCGTCCGGGGCAAACAAGCAGCAGCAGCGCAGGCAGGGCAAGCAAAGGCAGACAGGCGCGGTTGTAAAACGACGCATCAAGGCCCATGGGCGTTTGCGGCAGGCGGTCGGCGACAAAGGCGGGCAAATGCGCCGAAAGCGTGATAAGCGCGTTGATGATGACCGGCCACAGGGTCGCGATGAGGATAACGGCCGATACTGCCGAAAGCAGCCAGGCGACGAACAGGAGCAGACCTTCCTTGCTGCTCAGGTCTTCCAGAGGCCGCGCATCCTTGTTTTCCGTACACAGTGCCGCTGCGCCTGCCAAGTACAGGAAGACAAACGTAAATATCAGCAGAGGCAAGCCGACGCCTTCATCCGAGAACGCGTGCAAGGACTGCACGACACCGCTGCGCACAAGGTAGGCGGCGAAAAAGGCGGACACGGTGGTCATACACATGAGAAAGACATTGGTGCGCCGCAGTTTGCCGCGCTTGCGCCCGATGACCGAAGTGTGCAGGTAAGCTGAGGAAATGAGCCAGGGCAACAAGGAGGCGTTTTCCACAGGATCCCAGGCCCAGTAGCCGCCCCAGCCCAGTTCCATATATGCCCACCACGCCCCGAGCACTATGCCTGCGGTCAGCAGGGACCATGCGGCGAGGATAAACGGGCGCGCGATGTCGCCCCAATACGCTTCCGTTGTTTTCAGCTCCCCTGCCCTCCCGACGCTTTGCGCAAGGGCCAGACAACCGGGCACCACAAAACCGCCGTAACCCAGAAAAAGCAAAGGCGGGTGCAGGACCATGCCGGGATTTTGCAGCAGAGGGTTCAACCCGCGACCGTCTTCAGGCACAAAGTCCAGCAGTTCAAAGGGATTGTTCCATTCCGCCAGCAGGAGCAGAAAAAATGCCGTGATGCCGCAGAAAAAAAGACAGAATCCCATCTGCGTCCGTGTACCGAGTTTTTTGTAAGCCGGAAGCAGCACGAACAACGCTCCGCTCAGGGAAACCGCCCAAGCCCAGAACAGCAGGGAACCGGGCTGTCCGGCCCAAAAAGCGGTGATGCGGTAGGCCGCGGGCAGTGTGGAATCGGAATACTGAGCCACATACTCCACGACAAAATCCTGCACCGCAAAAGCACGGAACAGGATCAGCGAATCAAGGGTCAGCAGGCCGGCAAGTAGCAATATACCGGGCGCTCCGTAGCGGACGAAGGGGTTGCGATGCTCCCCGTTTGCGGATGCAGCAGAAAAAGAAAGCCCGGCAAGCAGGGCAAAGGCGGCGGCAAGGGCAAGAAAAAAACCGCAGTACAACACGGCGGCGGCAAAACTATAAATAATCATACCGCAGCCGTCAGATACGGTTTTCTTTTTGGTACTTGGAAGGACATTTGGTCATAAGGGTCACGGCCTTGAATGCCTTTTCACCCTGAATGC